>DATKBQ010000550.1:0-14294 GCA_035546375.1 Planctomycetota bacterium
AGGGAATGTTCGTGGCGCTTCCCAGGACCAGCGCGAGGTCGGCGTTGCTGTAGTTCTGGTTCCCGCCGGTGCCGTTGGTGTAACCCAGGTTGGCGGTGCCTCCGGTGAACACGATCGCGATGCCGTAGGATCCCGGGGCGAGGGGGAAGTCGCTGACGTCGACCGGCACGGGGGTGTCCGAGGGGGCGACGATCCCCGTCCCGCTGCCGACCAGCGTCCACAGACTCATGTTAGTCTGCTTGCCGGCGGCCGTGCTGGGGGCGGTGTAGACGTCCACGCCGAACTGGGAGCCGACAAACGACAGCGGCCCGCAGTTGACGTCGAGCATCGTGACCGTCAGGGCGTTCGTCACGGTGACGTCGAAGTAGTTCGCGCCGTCGATGTTGCCGTAGTTGTTGTGGGCGAACAGGGTGGTGATGGACTGCGCCGAGGCGCGGTCCGCCAGCGTCCCCAATGCGAGGACGCACAGGAAGGGGGCTAGAGCTTTCATCATGGGGGGGGGTCCTGGAGCGATGAACACTCGCTCCGAGTGTGGGGGGAGAAGAACGGACACGTAGCCAGCATCCCAGGCTACAGCGACTCTCCGGGACCACAACCCCCCCCAGGCCCGGTGCGGGCCGGCCCCCGTGGGAAGCCGGCCCCGCCCTCAGGCGCGCCTCAGCGCGCCGTTCGATCGGCGCGCGCGAGCTCGCCGGCCCATATCACGGGCAGATCGTGAACGGGCTCGCGTCGCTCAGGTTCGTCGTGCTCGGGCTGGCCGGGTCGCGGCTCCAGGTCTGTAGCCAGACCTGCTGGCCACTGACGAGCGCCGGGTCCTTGCCGCCCGCGATGTAGGCGTTGAAGTCCATCGTGAACGCGCCGCCGCAGGGCGGGGTGCCGCCGGAGCTCTGGACGCCCGTGCGCACCAGCGGCGGCGCGCCGCACAGGAAACCGCCCTGGAAGGCGAAGCTGCCGGCGCCGTTCTTGCTGTAGAAATACAGGCCGAACTTGTTGTCCAGCTCGTTGGTCGTGGTGATCACGAAGCCACTGCCGGCCGTGGCGCTGGGCGTTCCCGTGGCGCCGATCGAGGGCGTGCAGCCCGCCGAGTTCACCTTCGCCGTGCAGTAGATCGCCGGATCTCCGGTGCATCCCACCGAGTTGTAGTGGATCGAGCCGTTCCACACGCGCGGGATGTGGATCGGTGCATTGAAGGGCACGTTCGAGGCGCTGCCCAGCGCCAGGGCGATGTCGGCGTTGCCGTAGCTCTGGTTCGTGCCCGTGCCGTCGGTGTAGGCGAGATCCGCGGTCTCCCCGGTGAACACGATGGCGATGCCATAGCTCCCGGGGAGCAGGACGAAATCGCTGATGTCGACCGGCACGGGTGTGTCGGGCGGGGCGACCACGCCCGTGCCGCTGGCAACCATCGTCCAGGCACCGAGGTTGGTCTGGTTGCCGTTGGAGGTGCCGGGGATCGTGTAGACGTCCACGCCGAAGCTGGCGCCGAGCGTCGAGAGCGGCCCGCAGTTCACCTGCAAGGCGAGGATCTTGAGACCGGTCGGATTCTTCACCTCGGCGTCGAAGTAGTTCGCGCCGTCGATGCTGCCCCAGTTGTTGTGGCCGAACATCGTGGCGATGGACTGAGCCGCGGCACGGGGCGCCAGCGTCCCCAGCGCGAGGACGCACAGCAAGGAGGCCACCTTCTTCATGGGAGTTCTTCCTGGTGCGCTGCGATCGCGAGGCCGGAGGACGGCCTTGCGAAGCTGCCAGCGTACAACGGCTCGCTGACAGGACAACCCTTCGGGGAACGCGCGGGGCCGGCCGCCCGCAGGCGGCCGGCCCGCATGGAGCTCGGGACGCGACCCACGCTCGGCCGAGCCGAGCCCGCGCGCCCTACGGACAGATCGTGAAGGTCAGCGCGTCGCTCAAGCTGGTGTTGTTCGGCGGCGCGAAGCCCGGATCGCGGCTCCAGGTCTGGATCCAGACCTGCTGGCCGCCCACCAGCGCCGGGTCGGCGCCGCTGGCGATGTGCGTGTTGAAGTCCATCGAGAGCATCCCGTCGCAGGGCGGGGAGCCGCCGGAGTTCGAGGTCGCCGTGCGCACGAGCGGCGCCTGCGCGCACAGAGTGCCGCCCTGGAACGGGAAGCTGCCCGCGCTCGTCTTGCTGTAGAAGTACAGGCCGAACTTGCTGTCGAGCAGGTTGGTCGTGCTCACCGTGAAGCCGCTCCCCTGCGAGGCACTGGGCGAGCCCTGGAAGCCGATCGACGGCGAGCAGCCCTGGCTGTTCACCTTGGCCGTGCAGTAGGTCTGCGGGCTGCCGTCGCAGCCTCCCTGGTTCATCCACACGAAGGTGCCCGAGCAGCGCCCGACGACCATGTCCATGTGGCCGTCGTTGTCGATGTCGAACACGGCGACGTCGTGCACGCCGGTCAAATCCGACGAGAGCATCCCGACCACGCCGCGCCAGGCCGGCGAGCTGCCCGCCTCCTCGATCAGCGTGGGCTGGGAGCCGACCGCCCCGCCCGGGTTGTGGTAGATGTGCATGCGCCGGTTGCAGCCGGAGATGTCGACGTCGACGTCGCAGATCAGGACGTCGTTCCAGCCGTCCCCGTCGAGGTCGACCACCAAGTTGTTGCTTCCGAAGCCGTCGTCGCCGCCGGTCACGAACTGGAAGGTCTTCGCCGGTCCCCAGGTCACACGCCCGAGCGGGTCGGTGCCCAGGTTGTAGCGGTAACGGTCCAGGCCGTCGTCGGAGACCACTACGTCGGGCCGCCCATCGTTGTTGAGGTCGCCGGTGGTGACGTGGTAGGCGGCGAAGCCGCCGTGGAAGTTGTCGTAGATGTTGAAGTAGCCGACGTTGCTCGGGTTGTTGTAGATGGCCGAGACGCCGTTCCCGCCGAGCGCCGAGTCCTTGACCACGTCCGCGGCGCCGTCCAAGTTCAGGTCGACCACCACGGCCGAGGTGCCGAAGGCCGAGCTGAGCATCTGGCTGGTCATGCGCAGGCTGCTCTCGTTGGTGAAGAAGCCGCTGCCGTCGTTGATCAGGAGCACGTCGTTCCAGCCGCTGTAGCCGCGGAAGAAGAGGTCCGGGTACCCGTCGCCGGTCATGTCTCCAGCGGAGACCGCGCAGACGTTCGGGCCCGCGGAGCCGAGCGTGGGGATGCGCCCCGACTCGTAGCGGAAGCCCAGCCAGTTGCCCTGGCCGTCCTTGCCGCGGTTGATGTAGACGCGCGGATGGGTGAGCGACTTCGGCTCGCTGCTCGAGCCGTAGGTGGTCGCCGTGACGATGTCGAGCCAACCGTCCTGGTCGACGTCGGTGAGCACGACGTCGCGGTCGTTGGTCGGCGTCAGGAAGCCCTGGTCGCCGGGAACGTCGCTCATGGTGGCGTACTGCGTCGTGCGGTCGGTCAGCACGCCGTTCTCGTTCATGTACAGCACGTTGACGCGCTTGCCGGGCGTGCTGAAGGGTTGCTTGCGCACCGAGACGAGGTCGGTCCAGCCGTCCTTGTCCAGGTCGCCCCAGGCGTAGTCCTTCTCCTCGGTGTCGACGACACCCAGGCTAGGGGTCGCGCTGATGCGGCTCTGGTCTACGGCGTACGTGACCCATTCGTTGTCGAACCCTTGGGCGAGGGCGCCCACGGGGATCAGCACGGCGAGACCGAAGGCCGCGAGAAGGCGGCGCGGGAGGCTGACGTTCATGGGGGATCCTTTCAGGGGGCGCGGAGGGCTGCGCCGGACGGCGGTCGCGTCCGGTGAGCACGAGAATACCTCCCAGCCCTAGTGCGCAGGAGTGCCCGAGTTTCCAATCGAGACGGCCGGGGCTGGATTCGGGGCCCCGCGATGCGGGGAACCGCTCGGTCAGCGCCCGCGGCCCTGCCCGAGCGCCAGCTCGCGGTAGAAGGCGGCCTCGCCGCGGCGGCCGCGCCGCTCGAGGGCCACGGCCAGCCCGGGCAGGTTGCGCGGCATCCCGAAGAACCACCGCCCGCCGAAGGCCGCGCGCGGCGGGGAGCGCTCGGGGTGCAGGCCGTACAGCTCGACGTCCCGGGCGAGCTGGTCGAGCGCCGGCGGGCCGGCGTACAGGATCTGTAGGAAGCCGAGCCGGTCGACGAGGAACGCGGCCCGTGCGGGGAATTCCGCGCTCCCGAAGAGCGCGTGATCGTAGAGCGCCTCGAAGACCGCCCGCCGCCCATCGCCGGGCTCGAGGACGCGGACCTCGGCCCCCGCGGCCTCCAGGAGCTGGACTTCGTCGGGCGGGATTCCCACGGGGTCCTCGGAAATCGCGACGACCAGGGCCTTCGGCGCGGCGGGCTCCACGTCGGATTGCAGCTCGGCAAGCAGGGCCGGCGGAAGCGGGAAGGCGGTGCGCAGGACGATCCTCGCGTCGCTCCGCCCCGGCAGGGGCTGCAGCGCACCGGGGGAGAAGCGCAACCTCCGCCGCGGCGCCGGCTGGGCTCGGCCGCTCCCTTGCTCCACCACGAAGCGCCCGCCGGCCTCCAGGCCGAGGATCTCCTCGCGCGCGCCGCCCGGCCAGGCGACCGTCGCCCGCTCGATGGCCGCGCCCACCGGCAGGCCGAAGTGGAGCCAGGCGCTGGACTGCGCCAGGTAGCCGTCGCCGGCCGAGACCGCGCGCACGAGCCGGCGCCCGGCGCTCTCGAGCACGACCACGGCGCCGACCGCGTCGCGGTTGCAAGTCTTGCCCGCCAGGCGGATCGAGATCGAGCCCGCGGCGGCGGCGCCGCGGTTGTGCAGGAAGCGCAGCTGCGGCGCGCTGCGGTTCTTGACCCACAGGTCGAGCCGGCCGTCGCCGTCCCAGTCGACCGTCGCCAGCGCGCGCGCGTCATCGGGGAAGTCGAGGCCGCTCAGCCCCGAGACGTCGGCGAACGGGCCCTCCGGGGTGCGCAGCCAGAGTCGGTTGCGCTGGTCGCCGGCCCAGGAGATCCCGGAGTCCATCAGGCGCGTGATCGCGATCCAGCCGTTCTCGTACTCGGGGGTCAGCTCCCTCGCCTCCGGCGAGCGCGCGGCCACGTGGCGCCAGAAGAAGCTCGACAGGTCGCCGCCGCGCGGGCCGCTGAGGAAGCCGTTAGGGATGATCAGGTCGTGCCATCCGTCGCCGTCGACGTCGGCGAGCAGCGACCCCCAGCTCCAGCCGCCGCGGCGCACGCCGAGCTCGGATGCGCGGTCCGCGAAGCGTCCCCCGCCGAGGTTCTCGAAGAGCGCGTTGCCCATGGCGTGCCGCCCCACGAGCTCGCGCAGCGCGGCCGGCTGGCCGGCCTGGAAGCGCGACTCGGCCGAGACGCGCCGGCCGGCGGCCGAGTCCATGTTGCTCACGTACAGGTCGAAGTCGCCGTCCCCGTCGAAGTCGGCGAAGCTCGCCCCCATCCCCGCCGCGGCGTCGGCCACGCCCGCCTCGACGGCCACGTCAACGAAGCGCCCGCCGTCGTTGCGGTAGAGGTTGTTGAGCCCGAAGTCGTTGGTCACGTACAGGTCCGGGTCGCCGTCGAGGTCGATGTCGCACCAAGCGGCAGCCGTGCTGAAGCGGTCGTTGTTTCGATCGAGCCCGACCAGCGCCGTCACGTCGCGGAAGCCCTGCCGGCCGTCGTTGCGCAGGAGGTGGTTCGAGGGGCCGTTGCGCGCGTCCTGGAAGGGCGCGGGGATGCTCTCGCCGTAGCTCGCCTCGACGTAGCGGCAGGCGTAGAGGTCCAGGTCGCCGTCCAGGTCGTAGTCCGCCGCCGCGATCGAGTAGAAGGCGGCGTCGGAGGGCGCCCGCAGGCTGCGCGAGGGCTTGAACGTGCCCTTTCCGTCGTTCGTGCACACGAGCAGCGTCGGGCCGATCGCGCACACCAGGTCGCGGTCGCCGTCGCCGTCGAGGTCGACCAGGAGCGCGCCCTTGGTGTCGTCGAGCCAGTCGACGCCGGCCTCGCGCGCGCACTCGCGGGCCGTGCCGTCCTCGCGCTGCACCCAGAGCTGGTTGGGCAAGCCGGTGCCCATGGCCACGTACAGGTCCTCGAGCCCGTCGCCGTTCACGTCGCCGACGGCGAGGCCGTTCTGGCCCATGAAGGCGCTCTCGCCGAGGTCGTCGAGCCGCCGCGACCACTCCGCTCCGCCGCGCAAGAGCTCCTCGCGCCGCGCGCCCTCGGGCCCGAGCACGGCCGCCGTGCAGTCCTCGAAGAGCGGCGCGGGAGCGCGCGCCTCCTCGGGCGCGCGCCGCTCGAGGGCGGCGAGCCGCAGCTCGCCCTCCTCCTCGGACCACTCCAGCGACCAATCCTCGCTGCGCTGGATGCGCACGGCCGCGCGCGCGCCCCAGAAGCGCACCCGGGCCTCCTCGCGGAAGCGCCCGCCGCCCAGGTCCACGACGCGCTCGATCTCGGCCTCGAAATGCGCCTGCTGGGCGCTCCCGAAGAGCTCGGCGAGGTCGGCGAGGCCCTCGGCGGGAGCGAGCTCGCGGCGCTCGGCGCCGGCGGAGCCGCGCGCGATCGCGACGCCGCTCGGGGTCGGAATCGCAGGCCCGAGCGCGCCCGCGACGACCACGCGGGCGCCAGGCGCGAATGCCTCCCCCAGCCCGCGGCCGCCGCCGCCCGCGATCGCGGCGCCGAGCGCCTCGAGCGCGGGACGCGCGCGCGCCTCGAGCCGCTCGCACGTCCAGTCGTCGTCCTGCGGCCGCGCGCGCAGGACGAGCGCCGCGATCTGCTCCTCCCGCGACGCGCCCTCCTGGGCCAGGGCCGCGCTGACGGCCGTGGCCAGCGCGAGGCCGGCAAGGGTCACGGGCAGATCGCGAAGTGCAGGGCGTCGCTCAAGCCGGCGCCGGTGCCGTCGGGATGCTGGCGATCGCGGTAGAGCCACTGGGCGTACACGCTCGAGCCCGCCGTCAGGCCCTGGCCGGCCATGTAGGCCTGCGTGAAGTGGAAGTCGAGCGCGCCCGAGCAGGTTCCCGCGCTCCCGCCGGTCGGCTGGACCGGAGTCTTCACCGCCGGCTGCTGCACGCACAGGGTCCCGCCGAGGAACGGCAGGCTCGCCGGCGCAGCGCTCCACCACAGGAGACCCTGCGACTTGCCGATCAGCGACGACGCGCTGAGGTGCAGGTCGTCGGCGCCGGTGAGCGTGGGCGTGCCGCTCCAGCCGATCGCCGGCGTGCAGCCGAGGGAGCTCGTCTTCGCGGTGCAGTAGGCGCTCGGCTGGCAGTCGACGACGACGATCGTGAGCTCGCTCGTGCCGATCGCGTGCACCGGGTCCGCTCTCCAGTGCGGGTCGCCGGTCTCGCCCAGGCGGATCACGTTGGCGAGCGCGTTCGACAGCTCGAGGCGGTAGGTCCCCGGCGCGGTGGGCGCCGTGAGGGTGCCCGCCGCGATCACCTGCGGCGCGCCCGGAAGCGCGACGCCGGTCGTGACCGTGCCCTTGGGCTGAGGGGCGAAGCTCTGGCGGATCGTGTTCTGGCCGCCGCCGACTTGCAGGAGCTTCCCCGCCGACTGCGTCCCGCCGAACCCGGCAGGGTTGCTGAGGCCCTGCGGCGAGGCGAAGCTCGCCATCGCTCCCGCGGGCGCGGCCGCGGGCGAGAGCGTGCCGCCGGTGAACTCGAGGTCGAAGGCGACCAGCGCCAGGCCCTCGCTCGCCGAGTCGCTCAAGAGGGCGGTGACCTCCCACGGCACGCTCGCGCCGGGCTGGACTTGGACCGAGGCCTGCCCCGCGCTGGCGGCGTCGAGCGCGAGGTCCGACGGCGCGACCTGGGGCGGCTCGGGGGCGAGCGTGCCGGTGAAGGCGCGCTGCAGGACGGCGAAGTCGGCCAAGTCGAAGTCGCCGTCCTGGTCGACGTCGGAGATGCTGGCGAAGTCGTCGGGCGTGTAGAAGGCGCCGGGGCCCGTGAACGAGGGCTCGATGAAGAACCAGTCGAACTCGTCGACGTCGTTGTCGCCCTCGTAGTCGAACTCGGCCCGCCCGAGCGAGCCCAGGAAGTCCAGGAGGAGCTGCTGGTCGAGGCCGGAGAGGTTCGCGAAGGCGTCGCGGGCGGCCGCGGCCTCGCCGTCGTGGTGCGCGATCGCGTCACGGACGTTCTGCTCGAAGCTGCCGCCGGTGGCCCGGCCGTCGTGGAGGAGGGCGTTGCGCGAGATCAGTCCCCACAGCGAGCGCGTGATCAGCTCGTTCTCGGTGCCGGCGCCCTGGACGATGCCGTCGCCGAGCGCGCCCATGTCGTGCAGGAGGAAGTCGCTGTAGGGCTTGATCGCGACCCCCGAGAGCACGGGTTCCGGCGCGGGACCGGTCACGAAGCCCGTCTCCACGTGGCAAGCGGCGCAGCCGGCCGACTGGAAGAGGATCTCCCCGGTCATCCCGGAGCGCGGCGTCTGCGGCGGCGGGGCGAGCAGGCGCTGGAAGATCGTGAACCGGTCGGCGAGCGTGAAGCCCTGGGAATCCGGGCGATCCTCGGGATCCGGCACCGCGTCGCAGGCGGCCAGCTTCGGCGGCCGGCCATTGGGGATCTGCTCGTCCGGCAGGAAGACGTTCGTCAGCCCCATCTCGTTGTTCGAGGCGTCGATGGAGAAGCTCATCACGGTCGCGAGCTGGGACTTCCAGCCGAAGCGGCCCACGCGCATCGGGCCCATCGGGTTCTCGAGCGTCCCCACGCTGGTCGCGATCCCGCTGACCCCCGGCGGGGGGTTCGCGGCGAGCGCGAGGATGTCGGCGTCGGCGATCGCCTCCACCAGCCCGGAGCCGAAGGTCGAGGGCGTGATGCGCTCGGCCGTGACATCGGCCGCCGGCGGGACGACCTCCTCGCAGCCCTGGGCGATGGCCTGGACTTGGAGGAGCGAGCCGCCGATGTTCGCGAGCGGGTCGAAGGGCGAGGTCGCCGTGGCCTTCTTGCCGAAGCGCGTCACCGTGCGCACGCTCGAGCCCCCCATCGCCGGGTCGGAGTGGCAGGCTCCGCAGCCGACGTCGTTGAAGATCGGCCCGAGGCCCTCGCTCTCGACCAGCGCCTTCGCGAAGGCCGCCTTGCCCTCCAGGAAGAGCTGCAGCTCGGCTGCCGACAGGCCGTTCACCGGCTCGCCCATGCGCGGCTGATACCCCCCCTGCGCCTGCGCGGCCGCGCAGGCCAGGGCCAAGCCCAGGACTCCCCTTGCGATCTTCATTCGGTCCACCCCTCGACGGACGCGAGCTCCTGAGACCCTCTACCGATGGGCCATCCCGAAGCTACCGCCGTTCTTCAAGGTAGCACGTCGAATCCTGCCGCAGACGTCACCGCCGGAAGCGGGGAATCCTTCGCGATCGCCGACCAGTCCAGCCGGCCGCCGACGAAGGGGAGCAGCAGCGCCGGCGAGGCGGCGAAGTGCGCCTCGGCCCGGCCCGAGGGGTCGAGCACGCCGACGCTCCCCTGGAGCGGCCCGAGGCCGGCGGACTGCACCGTGAAGCGCAGGAAGCGGCTCGAGTTCAGCGGCATGGGCACGCCGTGGAAGAGGACTCCCGGGCTGGTGCCTGCGGAGGTGCCGAGCAGGAGGTAGGGCTTGCCCGCCAGCGCGCTCCCGAGGTTGAGCACGAAGGGCACGTCCGCCCCCGCCGCCGCGCTGACCTGGTCGAACCCGCAGTGCAGGTCCGCGAGCGGGTCGACGCGCATCACGAGATCGGGGTAGAGCCGCGTGAAGCCGGAGAGCGTCTTGCTGGCGTGCAGGACGTACGTGTCCTCGCCGGGCTGCGTGCCGGCGGTGAGCGTGAAGGTGTAGGTCCCGTTGCCGTGGTCGATCACGGGCCCCGCCTGGGTCACCGCGACGGCGCCCGAGGCGTTGTGGACCAGGATCAGGTTGCCGCCCTGCGCGAGCGGAACGCCGTCGACGTCCACCAGGGCGATCGTCACGTCGGTCGACGACTTCCCGTCCGCGACCAGCGACTGGGCGCCCGGCGTCACCTCGCTCAGGAGGTGATCGGGCACGCCCGAGAGCGCCTCGCGCCAGGCGTCGTAGTCCAGCTGGAGCTGGCGCACCGGATCCGGCGACGTGACGCCTCCGATCACGTTCAGGTTCAGGTAGTAGTAGCCGCTCGTGCAACCGAGCAGGGCGTTGCAATCGCCGTCGGCGTCGCCGATCCGCGAGAGCACGATGAAGCCCACGTGGGCGCTCTTGACGAAGCTCGGCGGCGGCACGCCGCAGGATGTCGGGGCCGCGCTGCTGCACGAGCAGCGCCCGTCGCCGCCCAGCTCGCGCGCCGCCTGCATCGCCGCGAGGACCTTCTGGCCGAGGTCGCCCGGCGTGTTGAGCAGCGCCAGCTCGGCGGCCAGGACGACCTCCGGTCCGGTGAGCACGTTGCCCTGGATCGCGTAGCGCAGATCGCCCGCGATGGCCGCGACGCCGTGCTTGCCGGCTCCCGCGCCCGTGCCCGTGAACGTCACCGGGTCGTGCTCCATGTCGACGATCCCGTACTGGCGCGCCTGGAACGAGGGGTCGCTCTTCAGCCGCGCCAGGATCCCCGCCGGCGACGTGTTGTGGATCAGGCCCTCCCAGATCTTCTTGCGGTTGACCGCGCCGAAGTCGACTAGCGACTGGGCGGCGCCGGCGCCCTGGCCGACGCGCATCACCGGCAGGTAGAGCTCGAGGTCGAAGCTCGCCAGGCACGTCGCCGAGGCGACGCACACCTCGCGCGTCTTCGTGTTCACGACGACGACCGACCCGGTCGCGAGTGCGGGGCCGGCGAGGAGCAGGGCTCCCAGGGCGAGGGCGAGCGCGTGGCGAGCAACATCGATTCTCGAGGAAGGCTTCATGCACGCGATGCTAGCACTGCCGGCGCATTTCGAGTCGCTCTCCGCGGCCGACGGCGACGCCATCCGGGCCCGAGCCTCGAACGCCTTGCCTCGGCCTGTAGAATCAGCCCCCTCCCGCCCCCCCGCCCTCCGCCCATCGGCGCGCAGCCGCGCCCGCACCGCCCCATGCATCCTCCCGCCCTCCACGATCGGGCTCGACAGGCCCGTGCAGGTGCCCATGCCTGGGTGATCGCCGCGGCCGTCGCCGTGCTCGGCGTGGCGGGCTGGGTGGGCGGCCGCATGGCGGGCTGGTTCGACCAGGGTCCCACGCAGGTGCTCGAGGGCGCCACGGTCCAGCGCGGCCCGCTGCGCATCACCGTGACCGCGCGCGGCCACCTCACGGCGGCCGACAGCGTATCGCTCACGAGCGAGGTGGAGGGTCGGACCGCGATCCTTTCGCTGGTGCCGGAAGGCACGCAGGTGCAGAAGGGCGACGTCGTTTGCGAGCTGGATGCGACCGCGCTGGTCGAGAAGCGCTTCGAGCAGACGATCACGGTCGCCAACGCCGAGGCGGCTTACGTCAAGGCCAAGCAGAACCACGAGATCCAGCAGAGCCAGAACCGCAGCGACATCGCGAAGGCGAAGCAGGCGCTCGACTTCGCCCAGCAGGATCTCCACAAGTTCCTCGAGGGCGAGCGCGAATCGGAGCTGGAGAGGTCGCGGCAGGCGATCGACCTGGCGAAGGAGGAGGAGGCGCGCGCCAAGGACCAGCTCCTGTGGTCGACGAAGCTGGCCGAGAAGGGGTTCTTGACCAACACGGAGCTGGATGCCGACCGGATCAAGCACCACCGCGCCGAGGTCGACTTGGCGCAAGCCGTGCGCGACCTCGACTTGCTCGAGCGCTTCCAGATGCCGCGCCAGGAGGCGGAGCTGCGCGGGGCGCTGGAGGAGGCCGAGCGCGAGCTCGAGCGCGTCGAGCTGCAGGCCAAGGCGCGCATCGTCGACTTCGAGGCCGACGTCCGGACCAGCTCCGCGACCTTCGAGCTGGAGAAGGAGAAGCTGGCCCGGATCGAGAGCCAGATCGACCGCGCGCGCATGCGCGCGCCGCGCAACGGGCTCGTCGTGTACGCCCAGCGCGACCGCGACGATCCGCCGATCCAGGAGGGCACCGAGGTACGCGAGCGCCAGGAGATCATGTCGATCCCGAGCACCGACAGCATGGTCGCGCAGGCCAAGGTGCACGAGTCCGTGCTGAAGCAGGTGAAGCTCGGGGCACTGTGCGCGATCACCGTCGACGCCCTGCAAGGCCAGCGCTTCCAGGGCCGCGTGGCCTTCGTCGCGGTGCTCCCCGACCGGAACAGCTGGTGGGCCAACCCCAACCTGCGCGTCTACCGCGTCGACGTGGCGATCACGTCCAAGAGCGAGGCCATGCGCCCGGGGATGTCGTGCGCGATCGAGATCCTGGCCGACGAGCTGCCCGACGCGCTCCACGTCCCCGTGCAGGCCGTGTTCCGCACGCGCCAGGGGAACGTGAGCTTCGTCACCCGCGGCGGCTCGATCGAGCCGCGCAGCGTCACGGTCGGCCGCTACAACGCGCTCTGGGTCCAGATCCTCGACGGGCTCGAGGAGGGCGAGACCGTGCTGCTGACGCGCCCGGCGGGCTTCGAGGCGTCCGAGGAGCCGGATGCGGAGCCGCCCGAGGACGAGGAGCCGAACACGGGCGAGGCGAGCGCGGCGGCGCCGGGCGCGGACTAGCCCGAACGATTCACCAGGCGGCGAGCCTTGCAGCCGGCGGCTGGTGAATCGTTCGGGCTAGCGCAGCGCCGACTCCAGCGCCGTGCGCTGGTCGGTCCGCTCGTCGCGGTACTTGACGATCAGGGCACAGGCTTGGCCCAGGCCGCGCTCGCGCGCCCACGGGTCGCTCGCCGGGCGCGTGCCGGGCACGACCACCGCGCGCTCGGGGATCTCCAGCGGCGCCTCGGGGCTCCCGCGCAGCTCGCGGCGGTTCACGACGTCGTAGACCGGCGTGCTGGCGCTCAGGACGACGCCGGCCGCGAGCACCGCGCCGGCGCGCACGAGCACGCCCTCGTAGAGGCCGCAGTTGCCGCCGACGAAGACGTCGTCCTCGACGATCACCGGCCGCGCGCCGGCGGGCTCGAGCACGCCGCCGACCTGCGCCGCGGCCGAGAGGTGCACGCGCTCGCCGATCTGCGCGCAGGAGCCGACCAGCGCGTGGCTGTCGATCATCGTGCCCTGGCCGACCCAGGCGCCGACGTTCACGTACATCGGCGGCATGCACACGACGCCGGGTGCGAGGTACGCGCCGCGGCGTACCGCCGAGCCGCCCGGCACCAGCCGCACGCCCATCCCGGGGTGGATGTGGCGCACGGGCAGCAGGTCCTTGTCGACGAAGGGCCAGAGCTGGCGCGTCGCCTCGTTGCCGTGGGCGACGACCGGCGAGCTGCGGAAGATGTGCAGGATCTCCTCCTTGATCCAGGCGTGCACGATCCAACGGCCGTCGGCTCCGCGCTCGGCGACGCGCACCTCGCCCGACTCCAGGGCGTCGAGCAGCGCGGTTCCGGCCAGGCGCTCGGCGCTCATCGGGCTCCTCCGACCGCGCTCGCCGCGAGCAGCTCGCGCGCGACGCTCGCGTAGCGTCGCGCCGCCTCCTCCAGCGAGCGTTTCGAGACGCGCTCGTGATCCGTGTGCGCGTCGAGGATCCGGCCCGGGCCGTAGAGCACGGGCGTGCCCCAGCGCCCCAGGTGCGGCGCGTCGGTGGCGAAGGCCACCGTGATGGGCTCGCACCCGGCCGGCACGTGGAACTCCGAGGGGCCGTAGTTCTCCGAGACGCCGTGCAGCTCCACGTGTGGTCCCAGGTGCGAGCGGATGCGCGCTTCGGTCGTCACGGGGTCCTCGACCGCGCGCAACAGCAGGCTGGCCGCGGCCCGGTCGGCGACCACGTTGGGCGCCAGGCCGCCCTCGATCAGCCCGACGTTGAGCGTGCCGGGCCCCAGCACGGGGTGCGCGCCCCAGTCCTGGGCCAGCAGCCCATGCAGCGCGCCGACCAGCTCGTGCACGGCTGAGGGACCCACGTCCTGCGAGCTGTGGCCGGCCACGCCCGCGGCCACCAGGCGCCCCTTGAAAATGCCCTTGTGTGCCCGGACGAAGCGGTTCTCGGTGGGCTCGCCCACGATCGTGAAGCGCGGGCGCCAAGGCTCGGCCAAGGCTTCGTTGGCGCGCCGCGCCCCGGCGCTGTCGATCTCCTCGCCCACGGTGAAGAGGAACCCGATCCGGTCGCAGCCCTGCGCCAGCAGCGCCCTGGCCGCCTCGATCATGGCCAGCGCCGGCCCCTTGGCGTCGCAGGCGCCCCGGCCGTGAACGAATTCCGCGTCCTCCGAGGGTCCGAAGAAGGGCGGTACCGTGTCGAGGTGCGTGCAAAAGACCAGCTCAGGCGTCCCCGTCCGCGCGAGCAGGTTGTGGCGCCCGGGGGCCACTTCCTGGCGCTCGCAGGCGAAACCCAGGTCCCCGAGCAGGGCGGCCAGCGCATCCCCGTAGTCGTCCTCGTTGCCGGTGATCGACTCGACGTCCACCAGGTCCTTGAGGG
>DATKBQ010000551.1:0-6765 GCA_035546375.1 Planctomycetota bacterium
GAGGAACGGCTGCGTGTGGCGCGGATCGACCTCGAGCTCCTGCGCGTAGTCGCTGGCACGGCCGCGCCGCGCGTCCGGGCCGGCGGAGCGCAGCGCGATCTCCTGAAGGCCGACATCGAGGTGCGCGAGGCCGAGAACCGCGTGCTGAACGTCGAGGCCGAGGCGCGCGCGATGCGCGCGATGCTCAACGGGATGCTCGCGCGCGAGCCCGGGGCGCCGCTCGAGATCGGCGAGGATCTGCCCGACCCGCGCCGGCTTCCCTCCGACGACGCCGAGGTGCTCGCGCTCGGCGTGGAGGCCAACCCCGAGCTCGCTGCGCTGATCGAGCGGATCGCCGGACGCGAGGACACGCTCGAGCTGGCGCGGCTGATGGTTTTGCCCAACGTCAACCCGTTCGCGGGCTTCACGGGCAGCGTGTCGCAGATGGTCGGCGCCGCCGTGATGCTGCCGACGACGCTGCCGGAGATCCGCGCCGGCATCGCCGAGGCGCGCGCGATGCTCTCGGAGGCGCACGCGATGGAGCGCCAGACGCGCCTCGACCGCGCCGCCAGCTTCGTCGCGGCCCTGATCGTGCTGCGCAACAGCGTGCGCGAGGCCGAGCTGTTCGAGGAGAGCGTCCTGCCTGCGGCTCGCTTGCTGGCGGACACGACACGGCAATCGTATGCCGCCGGCAGCGCGGATCTCCTGGACCTGATCGAGGCCCAGCGCACCTTGCTCGACGTGCGGCTGATGATCGCGGAGGCGCGCATCGAGCGCGAGCGACGCGCCGCCGAGATCGAGCAGCTCGCAGGGATCGACCTGGAAACGCTCTACCCCGGCCACGAGGACCTGCGCCCATGAACGCGAAGAACATCCATCAGCGCTCGCATCGCGCAGGAACCTCACGGACGGCGTTGATCGTCGTCCTGCTGGCGATCTTCGCCGCCGGACTGGCCGCCGGAACCTACTGGGGGGCGCAGCTCCGCGGCGCGCTCGGGCTCGCGCGCCCGGGCGAGACTGCGGGCGAAGCTGCGCCGCCTGCCGGAACGGGCCAGCTCTTCACGTGTGGCATGCACCCGCAAGTGATCCAGGACCGTCCGGGTACCTGCCCGATCTGCGGCATGGCGCTGACGCCGGTCGCCGGCACGAGCGCCGTGCAGCGAGCCGAGGGTGGCGAGCGCCGGGTCAAGTACTGGTGGGATCCGATGATGAGCCCCCCCTACATCTCGGATCAGCCCGGCGTGAGCCCCATGGGCATGGACCTCGTGCCCGTCTACGAGGACGAGGTCTCGGCCGGCTCGACGCTCCTCATCGATCCGACCGTCGTGCAGAACATGGGTCTGCGCGTGGCGCGGGTGGAGGAGGCGCCGCTGGCGCGCACGATCCGCGCCGTGGGGATCCTGGCCGAGCCCGAGCCCGCGCGCCACGACGTCAACCTGCGCCTGGGCGGCTGGATCGATCGCCTCCACGCCGACACCGAGGGCATGTGGCTGGCGAAGGGCGATCCCCTGTTCGACCTGTACAGCCCCGATCTGCAAGTAGCCATCGAGGAGCTGATCGGCGCGCGCAGGATGGGCGAGAGCCCTGGCAGCCAGAGCCAGGCCGACGCGGTCTCCGAGTCGGCGGCGCGCAAGCTCGAGCTGTACGGGCTCGCGCGCGAGCAGGTCGACGAGCTCGCCGCGCTCGAGACGGCTCCGCACACGGTGACGTTCAGGAGCCCGGCGGAGGGGTATCTGGTCGAGAAGACGGTCTACGCGGGCTCGGCGGTGACCGCCGGCGACACCGTGATGCGGATCGCCGACACGTCGAGGCTGTGGCTCGACTCGCGCGTGTTCGAGAAGGACCTGCCCCACGTCCAGTTGGATCAGGAAGCGACCGCGACGGTCGACGGCCGTCCGGGAGAGGGCTTCGAGGGCCGCGTGATCCTCGTGCACCCGCGCATCGATCCGACGACTCGGACCGCGCTCGTGCGCATGGAGATCGAGAACCCCGAGCTGAGGCTGCGCCACGGGATGTTCGCGACGGCTTTCTTGAGGGTCGAGATCGCCTCCCGCGCGATCGTCGTGCCGCGCGAGGCGATCATCGACACGGGCGCGCGGCAGGTCGCGTTCGTCGCCCTCGACATGGGCCATTTCGAGCCGCGCAAGGTCGAGATGGGCGCGAGCGGGGAGGAGGGCATGGTCCAGGTGCTCTCCGGCCTCGCGCCGGGCGAGCAGGTCGTCGTCAGCGGACAGTTCCTGCTGGATGCCGAGAGCCGCATGAAGGAGGCGATCCAGCGCTTCCTGCAGCAGAAGTCGCTGCCGTTGGGCGGTTCGGGCTCGGAGGTCCGGGTTCCGCAGGAGCCGACGGCGGGCGTGCTCGAGGGCGTCTCCGAGGAATGGGAGCGAGCCGCCGAGCAGGCCCTCGCCGCCTACCTCGCGCTCGCGCGCGTCCTCGGCCAACCCCAGGAGACCGACCAGCCGGTCGGCATCGCCGAGCTCATGCGCACGGCGCAGGCGTTGCGGGAAAGCGCCGCGGGCGAGGACCCGAACGCGCTCGCCGACGCGCTCGTCGCCGCCGTCGCCGCGATGCAGGGACGTGCCATCGAGGAGCAGCGCAAGCTCTTCGGCGCCGTCAGCGAGGCCGCGATCGACCTGGCGCAGCGCTCGCCGCGCACGGGCGAGCTCGCGCCGCGCGTGCTCCTCGCGAGCTGCCCGATGGTGAAGGCGCGATGGCTCCAGGACGGCGAGGAGATCGCGAACCCCTACTACGCGACAACGATGAAGGCGTGCGGCGAGATCGAGCGCGAGATCCCGATCCCCGACGCAGAACGCGCCCCTCCGGCGCGCTCGCACCCAGGAGACGATCGATGATCGCCGCGATCATCGCGTACTCGATCCGCAACCGCTTCCTGGTCCTACTGCTGACCGCGATCCTGACCGCGCTCGGGATCTGGGGCGCGTACCGGATCCGCCTCGACGCGATCCCCGACCTCTCCGACGTCCAGGTGATCGTGGTCACCGAGTTCCCGGGCCAGAACCCGCAGGTGGTCGACGACCAGGTCACCTATCCGCTCGCCAGCGCGATGCTGTCGGTGCCCGGCTCGACCGTCGTGCGCGGCTACAGCATGTTCGAGCTGTCGTTCGTGTACGTGCTCTTCGAGGACGGCACCGACATCTACTGGGCGCGCAGCCGCGTGCTCGAGTACCTCAACTTCGCGCGCGACCGGCTGCCGCAGGGGGTCGAGCCCAAGCTCGGACCCGACGCGACCGGGGTGGGCTGGGTCTACCAGTACGTGCTCTATCCGGGCTGGTACTGCGCGGGGCACCCCAAGGGGATCTGGAAGGACGAGCACGAGGGCCAGCCGCACTGGTATGCGACGCCAAGCGATGCCCCCGAGGAGCGGCGCGAGCACCTCGCCCGCGTGCGCGGGTTCGAGGAGCCGGGCACGTGCCCGCTCGACGGCAGCGAGCTCGCCAGCGCGAACCAGGACCTGGCGCAGCTTCGCAGCCTGCAGGACTGGTACCTGCGCTACCCGCTGACGGCGGTCGAGGGCGTCTCCGAGGTCGCGGCGATCGGCGGCTTCGTGCGCCAGTACCAGGTCGTGCTCGATCCCCAGCGGCTGCAGGCCTTCTCGCTGCCCCTCGAGAAGATCGTGACGGCGATCGAGCGCTCGAACAACGACGTCGGCGGCTCGGTGGTCGAGCTTTCGGAGAGCGAGTACATGGTCCGCAGCCGCGGCTACCTGCGCGGGCTGGAAGACCTGTCGAAGGTCGTGGTCGGCCTGGGCGCGGAAGGCACGCCGATCCTGCTGGCCGACGTGGCCACGCTCGAGATCGGGGGCGAGGCGCGGCGCGGCGTCGGCGAGCTCGACGGGCGCGGCGAGGCGGTCGGCGGCGTGATCGTGTCGCGCTTCGGCGAGAACGCGTTCAAGGTCATCCAGGACGCCAAGCGCAAGCTCTTCGACCTCGAGGACGGGCTCCCGGCGGGCGTGTTCGTCAAGACCACCTACGACCGCTCGGCGCTCATCGATCGCGCGGTCGGAACGCTGCGCAGGGCGGTGACCGAGGAGCTGATCGTCATCGCCGTGATCTGCCTGGTCTTCCTCGGGCACGTGCGCAGCGCCTTCGTCGCGCTGTTCGTGCTCCCGATCGGCCTGCTCGTGTCGATCCTGGTGATGAACCTGCTCGGGATCAACGCCAACATCATGAGCCTCGGCGGCTTGGCGCTCGCGATCGGCGTGATGGTCGACTCGGGCGTGGTGATGATCGAGAACGCCCACAAGCACCTCGAGCGCGAGCGCGAGCGGGTCGCCGGCGGCGCCCGGCCGCGCCCACAGGCGGCGGTGGTCCTCGAAGCCGCCCAGGAGGTCGGCCCGACCCTGTTCTTCTCGCTGCTCGTGATCACGGTCGCGTTCCTGCCGATCTTCGTGCTCGGCGAGCAGTCGGGACGGCTCTTCAAGCCGCTCGCCTACACCAAGACCTTCGCGATCGCGGCCGGCGCCATCCTCGGGATCACGATCGTGCCGGTGCTGATGGTCTACCTGATCCGCGGCAAGATCCCCCATGAGGAGCGCAACCCGGTCAATCGCCTGTCGATGGCGATCTACGAGCCGTTCTTCCACTGGGTGCTGCGGCACCCGGCGATCACGCTCGTGATCGTGCTGCTGCTCGGGGCGTCGACGATCTACCCGATCAAGAACATCGGCTCGGAGTTCATGCCGCCGCTGGAAGAGGGTGATTTGTTGTACATGCCGACCACTGATCCGAGCATCAGCATCGGCAAGAGCAAGGAGCTCCTGCAGCAGACCGACAAGCTGATCAAGAGCTTCCCGGAGGTGATCAGCGCCCACGGCAAGATCGGCCGCGCCGACACGGCGACCGACCCGGCTCCGCTCTCGATGATCGAGACGGTCGTGCAGCTCGAGACCGACCGCGACCGGTGGCGGACGCGCAAGGTCGGCTACTTCTTCAGCGACTGGCCGGGCTGGCTCAAGTGGCCGCTGGTGAAGTCGTTCTGGCCGGAGGAGCGGACCATCTCGATGCAGGAGCTCGTGTTCGGCTGGGCTGAGCCCGACGGCACGCAGCACCAGGGTCTCAACCAGGCGGTCAGCCTGCCCGGCGTCGCCAATGCCTGGCCCTACCCGATCGAGAACCGCATCAACATGCTCTCGACCGGCATCAAGACGCCGGTCGGCATCAAGATCCTCGGGCCGGACCTGGAGGTCTTGGCCGAGCTCGCCGAGCGCACCGCGACCGCGATGCGCACGATCCCCGGCACCCTCAGCGCCTACCCCGAGCGCACCTTCGGCGGCTACTACCTCGACGTCGACGTCGATCGCGAGGCGGCGGCCCGCCATGGCCTGACCGTCGGCGACGTGCAGGACGTGGTGATGACGGCGGTCGGCGGGATGAACGTCACGACGACCGTCGAAGGCCTCGAGCGCTATCCCGTGAACGTGCGGTATGCGCGCGAGCTGCGGGACGACGTCCCGGCGCTGCGCGAGGTGCTCGTCGCCGCGCCGACCGGAGCGCAGATCCCGCTCGGCCAGCTCGCCGACATCCGCGTCACTCCCGGGCCGCCGATGATCCGCAGCGAGAACGCGCAACGCACCGCCTGGATCTTCGTCGACATCCAGAACCGCGACCTCGGCGGCTACGTCGCCGAGGCCAAGCGCGTCGCCGAGGAGCAGGTCCCGATGCCCGCCGGCTACACGCGCGTCTGGTCAGGGCGCTTCGAGTATCTCGAGCAGGCGAACCAGCGCCTCAAGGTCGTGATCCCGATCACGTTCGCGCTGATCGTGCTCCTGCTCTACGTCTCGAACAAGAGCTGGTTCCGCGTCGGAGTCATCCTGCTCGCCGTGCCGTTCAGCCTGATCGGCGCGTTCTGGTTCCTGTGGGCGCTCGACTTCAACATGAGCCTGGCCGTTTGGGTCGGGATCATCGCCCTGCTCGGTGTCGACGCAGAGACCGGGCAGGTGATGCTGCTCTACCTCGACACCACGTTCGACCGCTTCAAGTCCGAGGGTCGCATGCGCAACGAGGACGACCTGCTCGTCGCGATCCACGAGGGCGCGGTCAAGCGCATCCGTCCGAAGACGATGACGGTCCTGACCGACATGATCGGCCTGATGCCGCTCTTGTGGGCCACCGGCGCCGGCGCTGACATCACGCGCCGCCTCGTCGCGCCCCTGATCGGCGGCATCGCGGTCAGCTTCGTGATGGAGCTGCTCGCCTACCCGGTGATCTTCTTCCTCTACAAACGCTGGCAGCACCGCCGGGAGTGGCCGGCTCGGGCCGTGCCGAATCCGGGACGCGACGGGACGCGACCGCCAGCGACGCGGTGACCGCTTGCGGACTGGGCTAGACTCGTGGATCTTCCTTCCCTCCAGAGGAATTCCCATGAACCAAGCCCACTCTCCCTTCTTCTTGCTCCTCCTCGCCTCGGCGGCCTCCGCCGGCCAGGTGATCGTCCCGGCTTCCAAGGACAACACGCTCTACCAGAGCCCGACCGGCAGCCTGAGCAACGGCGCGGGCCCGAACTTCTTCGCCGGGCGAGACGGGACTGGCGGCATCAAGCGCGCCGTGATCGCCTTCGACGTCGCGGCTCACGTGCCCGCGGGCTCGCGCATCGACGCAGCGCGGCTCGTCCTGACCCTGTCGGCGACGGTTGCCGGCCCGAAAAACGTAGGACTGCACGCACTCCTCGCCGATTGGGGCGAGGGCACCTCCGTGGCCGGGTTCGGGGGCGGCGGCGGCGCCGCGGCCACGCCAGGAGATGCCACCTGGCTGCACACCTTCCACCCCA
>DATKBQ010000552.1:0-4424 GCA_035546375.1 Planctomycetota bacterium
CGGCGCCTTGACCGGGCCGAACGGATCCTCCGGCGTGGAAGCCACCTACCAGGTGTTCGCCATCTACGACCGCGTCTTCCCGCTTCCGAACGTCGCGAGCGCGAACATCCCCGTCACCTGCGGTCCCGCAGTGCCGCTCGCACCGGTTCCCCCCGGCGGCGCACCCGTGATCCCACCGGGAGGCGGCGGGGGCGGCGACGGCGGTTGAGCGCTCCTCGGCGCTTGCCCGCGGAGCCTCCGCACGGGAAGCTCTGCGCATGCCCCGCGTACGCGCGCCCGCCCTCCTGATCGCCTGCGCCTCGGCCCTGTCGCCGGGCTGCGGCGAGTCCGCGCCGCCCGGACAGGGTCGCGGCGTGCTGCTGATCGCCATCGACGGGCTGCGCGCCGACCACCTCTCCAAGTGGACCGGCGGACGCGACACGACCTCCCGCTTGATCGACACGCTGGCGAAACGCGGCGTGTCGTTCTCGCGGGCCTACAGCGCCGCGCCGCAGACCATCCCGGCCCATGCGGCGCTGCTCACCGGCTGCGACCCCTACGTGTCGAAGCGCTACCGGCCCCAGGGCGTCGAGCCGACGGCGGAGATCCTCTGGCGCATTCCCGACCCGGCGCCGCGGCTGGCGCGCGAGTTCCTGCGGCACGGCTACGCGACGGCGGCCTTCTGCGACGATCCGGCGATCTCCCGGCTGCAGGGCTTCTCGCTCGGATTCCAGACCTTCATGGCGCGCGAGGCCGGCACCCAGGAGCAGGCGGGCGAGCCGGCCGCGGGCGTGGCCGCCGTCGGCCGCGAGCTCGAGCAATGGCTGCGCCAGCGCAGCCGCGGGGAGAGCTGGTTCGCCTACCTGCACCTGGCGGACCTCGAGCGCACGTGGCGGGGCATCGATCCCCTGCGCGACACCTACTTCAAGCCCCGGCCGGAGCTCTCGAGCGTGCCGCCCGTCGGCGACGCCGAGCACCTCTTCTTCGCCGTGCCGCGCAACCGCTGGCCCGGCGGCCTGCGCACGCTGGGCGAGTACGAGGCCCAGTACGACGGCGCGATCCGCCAGCTCGACGAGTCGCTGCACCGCCTGCTCGCGTCGCTGGTGCGCATGGGCCGGCGCGAGAGCACGACGGTCGTCGTCACCGGGACCTACGGCATGGGATTCGGCGAGGCCGGCCTGATCCTCGACCACGGGACGCTGGCGGACTGCGACCTGCACGTGCCGCTGGTCATCTGGCCCTCGCCCTTCGTGCCCTTCGAGCCGGGCGAGCGCGACGCCCTGGCGAGCCTGATCGACGTCGCGCCGACCCTGCTCGACCTCGAGGGCCTCGACGTCCCGCCGGACATGCAGGGGGTTTCCCTCGCCCGCGTCGTCCGCGACGCGCGGGAGCCCTCGCCGCGCTCGTGGTGCTTCGCGCGCGCCGGCTTCCAGGAGGGCATCGCCGTGATCGGCACAGAGTGGCGATACGAGCGCACGCTGCCGTGGATGGCGAGCACGCCCGCGCTCTCGCTCTCCTGGTACGGCGGCGATCCGCCCGATCCGCCGCGCGCGCGCGAGGTGCTCGCCCTCCTGGACGAGCACGGACGGCCGGGCCCGGACATCGACCCCTCGAGCGAGCCCCAGGTGGCGCGCACCGCGAGAACGGCGGGCTTCGACTGGATCCGGCGCGTCGAGGCGCTGCGCCGCCAGCTCCAGTCGCGCGAGTGGCTGCACGGCAGCGCCGAGGATCCGGCGATCGACGCGCTGCTCGGGCGCTGAACCGCGCGAGGGAAGCGACGCCGCCGCGCTCCCCGACCCGCTTCAGTCGATCGGCGATCGGACGTTCAGCCGGCGCAGCTCCCAACCGGCGTCCGTGTCGCACAGGAGGCATGCGCCGCCGAGGTCGACCCGCAGCCGGAAGGTGGCCGCCGGATCCAGCCCGAGCGCCCGTCCGAGCAGGGCGCGGATCACGTTGTAGTGCGTCGCGACGGCGATCGGCGGTCCGCGCTGCGCCAGTGCCGACTCCAGCGCAGGCCAAGCGCGCGCGAGCACGTCGCGGTCGGTCTCGCCTCCGTGCCCGTTCCAGCTCCAGGGGTCGGCGTAGAAGGCAGCCACCTCGTCGGGCCGGGTCTCGAGCAGCTCGGGCACGGCCATTCCTTGCCACACCCCGCGGTCGATCTCGCGCAGCTCGCGCGAGGCGATCAGGGGCGCGCCGCTGGCGCTGGCCAAGGCTTCGCCGAGCGCTCGCGCGCGGGCGAGGGTCGAGCTCAAGACGGCGCGCAGAGGGAGGCGGGCGAAGCGCCGCGCGGTCTCGGCGGTCTCGATCTCGCCTTGGGCGGAGAGGGGGACGTCGAGGCTGCCGTAGGCGATGCCTTCGAAGCGCTCGTGGACTTGGGCGTGGCGCAGGAGCCAGACGTCGCCGCCGGTGGCATAGCCCGGATGTCGCGCGCCGCGGAGCGAGAGGTCGTGGCTTATCACGGGGGGGATCGTAGTGTCCTGACCGCCCTGCGCCCCCCCACGGCGCGGACTTCCGCTACCCTCTCCCGCGATGTCGCCCCTGCGCATCCAATGCTGGTCCGGCCCGCGCAACGTCTCCACGGCGCTCATGTACGCCTTCGCATCGCGCGCCGACACGCGCGTGGTCGACGAGCCGCTCTACGCGCACTACCTGCGAGTCACCGGCGCGCAGCACCCCGGCCGCGAGGACGTGCTCGCCGCCCAGGACCCCGACGGCGAGCGCGTCGTCCGCGACCTGATCCTCGGTCCTTGCGACCGCCCCGTTCTCTTCCTCAAGCAGATGGCGCACCACCTGGTCGAGCTGGACCGCTCCTTCCTCGCGCACACTTCCAACGTGTTGCTCGTGCGCGACCCGCACGAGATGCTGCCCTCTCTGGCGCGCTCGCTCGGAGAGCCCCGGCTCCCCGACACCGGCCTCGAACGTCAGGTCGATCTGCTCGAGCACCTGGATTCCCTTGGCCAATCCCCGCCGGTCCTCGACTCGCGCGAGCTGCTCCTCGATCCGCCCGGCGTGCTCGCCGAGCTCTGTGCGCGCCTGGACATTCCCTTCGACGAGGCGATGCTCTCCTGGCCCGCGGGCGGGCGGAGCGAGGACGGCGTCTGGGCCCGCCACTGGTACGCCGGCGTGCACCGCTCGCGCGGCTTCGAGCCTTACCGCCCGCCGCGCGAGCCTTTCCCCGAACCGCTCGTGCCGCTCTTGAAGCGCTGCCGGCCGCTCTACGAGCGCCTCGCCGAGCGCGCGATCCGCGCCGGACATCCGCGATGAACGGACCGGAGCTCCCCGACCCGCGCAACGCGGAGATCCTCGTCCACGTCGGCGGCCGCCTGGTGCCGCGCGCGGAGGCGAAGGTCTCGGTCTTCGACAGCTCGGTGCAAGGCGGCGACGCCGTGTGGGAGGGCCTGCGCGTCTACGGCGGACGGGTCTTCCGGCTCGAGCGGCACCTCGACCGGCTCTTCGCCTCGGCGCGCGCGCTGGCCTTCGCCGCGCTGCCCTCGCGCGACGAGGTCAGGAGCGCCCTGCTCGAGACCCTGCGTGCGAACGGCATGCGCGACGGCGTGCACGTTCGGCTGACGCTCACCCGCGGCGAGAAGGTGACATCCGGCATGAGCCCGCGCTTCAACCGCTCCGGCCCGTGCCTGATCGTGCTCGCGGAGTGGAAGGAGCCGGTCTACCGCCGCGACGGGATCCGGCTGGTGACCTCCTCCTGGAGGCGCAACTCGCCGCAGTGCATCGACTCGAAGATCCACCACGCGAACCTCGTCAACAACATCCTGGCCAAGATCGAGGCCGACCGCGCGGGCGCCGACGACGCGCTGATGCTCGACGTCGAGGGCTTCGTCGCCGAGACCAACGCGACCAACGTGTTCCTGGCGCGCGCCGGCGTGCTCTCGACGCCGGTCGCCGACCACTGCCTGCCGGGCATCACGCGCGCGGCGGTGCTCGAGCTGGCGCGCGCCGCCGCGATCCCGGCGCTGGAGCGGCGCGTGACCCTCTCGGAGGTGTACGCCGCCGACGAGGTGTTCACGACCGGCACGATGGGCGAGCTGTCGCCGGTGCTCGAGGTCGACGGCCGCGCGATCGGCGAGGGCCGCCCGGGGCCGCTGACGGAGCGCCTGCGCGCGCTCTTCGCCGAGCTGGTCCTGCGCGAGGGCGAGCCGATCCCCGAGTGAGGATGGCCGCGGAGCACGAGGCGCACGAGGCTCGCCGCGGCGCGCGGTCGGCCTGGCTCGCGCTGGTCGCCTTCGCGGCGATGCTCGCGGCCTCGATTCGCACTGTCTCGCCGCCCGCGCCGCTACCCGCGGACGCGCCCGAGGACGTCTTCAGCGCCGTCCGCGCCTTCCCCCACGTGAGCGTGATCGCCGCGGAGCCGCATCCGCTCGGGTCACCCCGCCACGGCGAGGTGCTCGCGTACATCCTCGATCAGATGCGCGCGGTCGGCGTCGAGC
>DATKBQ010000553.1:0-11361 GCA_035546375.1 Planctomycetota bacterium
GCTCGCCTTCGCCTTCTCGGTCCTGAAGGGCCTGGGCTACTACGACCGCCTGGTCGAGCAGCGCATCCGGCCCTGGCTGCACGCCCTGTTCGGCAGCGAGGCGGTGCAGTTGCGCCAGGCCATCGACACGGTGCTGGACAAGGTGCGGGACACGGACGTCTCCGGGCTCGGCCTGATCGGCATCGTGATCCTGATCTGGGCCGTGGTCCGCCTGCTCGGGACGATGGAAGGCACCTTCAACCAGATCTGGGGCATCCGGCGCCCGCGCTCGCCGGTGCGCCGGCTGTCCGATTACATGACGATGGTCATCGTCATGCCGATGCTGCTCGGCTTCGCCATCGGCACGACGACCGCGGCTCAAAACCTCGCCTTCGTCGAGTTTCTCGAGCGTTACCTGCACCTCGGGCCGCTGATCCGGCTGATCCTGGGCCTGATGCCGCTCTTCTTCGGCTGGGCGGCCTTCACCCTCGCCTACATGGCGCTGCCCAACGCGCGCACGCGCTTCTCCTCGGCGGTGCTCGGCGGCGCGGTCGGCGGGGGACTCTGGTACCTGGCCCTCTTGCTCCACGTGAAGGCGCAGCTCGGGATCGCCAGCTACGAGGTCATCTACGCCGGCTTCGCGGCCATCCCGATCTTCCTGATCTGGGTCCAGGTCTCGTGGGTGATCGTGCTGCTCGGAGCGGAGCTGGCCTTCGCGCACCAGAACGAGCCCGCCTACTCGCGCATCGCCAACTACCGCGCCTCGGGGCAGTTCGTGCGCAGGAAGGTCGCCCTGCGCGCCATGACGCGCATCTGCCGCGCCTTCCTGTCGGGCACCGAGGCGCCGAGCGCGGAGGGGATCGCGCTCGAGCTGAAGATCCCCACCCGCTCGGCCGAGGACGTCTTGAGCGTGCTGCGCGACGCGGGAATCATCGTCGCGGCCGATCCCGCCGACGCCGGGATCTTCCTGCCCGCCTGCGATCCCTCCCGGATCACCATCAAGGGGGTCATGGACGCCCTCGACGGCAGGGCCGAGGGGCACACGGTCCCGGCGCGCACGGCGGTGGACCGCGAGGTCGACCGCTTGCTCGCGCGCATGGAGGCCGAGATCGAGACGTCGGTCTACAACCGCACGCTGCGCGAGCTGGCGATGCTCGACGAGCGCGAGGAGGAGGAGGCCGTCGCACGCGCCGCCGGGGACGGCGCGCGTGCCCTCGAGGCCGGCGAGCCGCGCGTGCAGCCTTCCTGAGCGCCTCCTGGACGATGATGGACGAGGGCCCGGCCACGTTCCGCATGCTCAACGCCTGCCGCGCCTGCGGGCGGCAGTACGACGTCAGCCACCTCTCGGCCGGCGCGCGCGTGCGCTGCGAGTGCGGCGAGCGCTTCGCGGCCGAGTTCCGCCAGCCGCACAGCCCGCGGGCCCTGCGCTGCTCCGGCTGCGGCGGGAACCTCCCCGCGGCGGGCCAGGCCTGTGGATACTGCGGCGCGGAGGTGACCCTGGAGGAGCGGCGGCTGTCGGCCATCTGCCCGGTCTGCTATGCGCGCACCTCGACCGCCGCGCGCTTCTGCATGGAGTGCGGGGTCGCCATCGCGCCGCAGGCCCTCCTGGCGCTACCCGAGAGCGCCACCTGCCCGCGCTGCCGCGGCGCGCTGCGCTCGCGCTGGCTGGGTGCCGTGAGCGTGGTCGAGTGCGCGAGCTGCGGAGGGCTGTGGCTCGGCGAGGAGAGCTTCGAGCGCCTGGCCGAGGACGCCGAGCAGCAGGACCTGGCCCTGCGCACGCTCGGACAGAGCGCCGAGCGGGCGAAGATCGACGACGCCCACCCGGTGCGCTACCTGCCGTGCGTCCTGTGCGGCGACTTCATGATGCGGCGCAACTTCGGCTCCAGCTCGGGCGTCATCGTCGACGTCTGCCGCAAGCACGGCGTGTGGCTCGACCATGCCGAGCTGGAGCGGATCGTGCGCTTCATCCGCGCCGGGGGGCTCGAGCGGGCGCGCCGGCGCGAGGTCGAGCGGCTGGAGGAACGCGCGCGGCGGGCCAGCCAGGGAGCGCCGCCGGATGGGGCGTTCCTGCCGGTGGGCGACGAGCGCTCCTGGGGGGGCCGCGAGCCGCGCGGGCTCGTCGAGTGGGTGGCCAGCGTGCTCGAGCGCCTCCAACGGCTGGGATGAGGCCGGGGCATGGAACTCGGGCGTGGTTCGGGCTGCGCGCCGGACCGTGAGGGCGCAGCGTGCGCATCGTCCACACCGAAACGGTCGAGTCACTGAGCGGCCAGCCGCTGCGGCTGATCGCCGAGGCGCGTGCGCTCTCGGCCGCCGGCCACGCGTGCACGGTCGTCGGGCCGGCGGAGACGGAGTTTCATCGCCGCGCCGCCGAGGGAATCGACTTCCGGCCGTTCCGCTTCGCCAAGCGCGATCCGCGGAGCCTGGCGCGCGCGCGCAGGCTCTTGAGCGAGCTCGCGCCGGACGTCGTGCACACCCACTCCAGCCGCGACGCGTGGCTCTTCGGCCTCGCCGCGCGCTCGCTCGGGATCCCGATCGTCCGCGGCCGGCACATCGCGCGGGCGCTGCCACGCTCGTTCCTCAGCAGGCTCGTGTACACGCGGCTGGCCGACGCGTTCACGGCCTCGGGGGAGACGATCGCGCGGATGCTCGTCGAGGCCCGCGTCGCCAAGCCCGAGGCGGTGTGGGTGACGCCCGCGGGGATCGACTTCGAGCGCTTCGACGCGCGCGCCCGCGACCCCGCGGCCTTGCGCGCCGAGCTCGGCCTCGATCCGCGCGCGCGCTTGGTGGGCACGACCTGCAACCGGCGCGCGCAGAAGGGCGTCGGCACGCTGCTCGACGCCTTCTGCGAGCTGGAGGACGAGAGTGCGGTGCTCTTGGTCGCCGGCAAGGGCGATCCGGCGCCGCTCGCGGCCCGCGCGGGGCGCGCGGGCGGGCGCGTCCGCTTCCTCGGCTTCCGCGACGACATCGAGCGCGTGCTGGGCGCGCTCGAGCTGTTCGTGCTCGCCTCCAGCAGCGACGAGGGGGTGCCGCAGGCGATCCTGCAGGCGATGGCGCTGCGCGTGCCGGTCCTGGCCACGCGCGCCGGCGGGATCCCGGACGTCGTGCGCGCCGGCGAGACCGGGTTCCTGGTGCCGCCGGACGATGCGCGCGCGCTGTCGACGGCGATGCGCGGGCTCCTCGCCGTGCCGCCGCCCGAGGCCGTCCTGGATTCCGCCTGGAACCTCGTGCGCGACACGTGCTCCCTGGACGCCGTCGTCGCGCGCTACCTCGAGGCCTACGCCTACGCGCGCAACTGCGCAACTTCCGAGTCGTAGTCAAAGTTCCATTTTCTCGCGCAGCCGACTACGACTCGGAAGTTGCGCAGTTGCGCCTGAGCCGTGTCTCACCTGCCCTTCCGGGCGAAGACCACGAACCCCAGCGGCACCCGGGTTCGCTCGAAGTGCACCCTGGCGACCAGCGGATTGAAGGGCCGCAGCAATCCGCGGCCGATCCCGTGGTCGAGGAGCGTCCACACGGCTTGCAGCCGGTTCCCGTGGTGCATCACCTCGATCTCCGAGAAACGGCGGAACAGGTGCCCCAGCGAGTCCCACGTGAAGCGGTAGTAGTCGCGCGGGTCGGGGTGGTAGGGGTAGAGGAAGCGCGTCGACGCGATGCACACGCCGCCCGGGCGCAGGACGCGCAGCATCTCGTCGACCGCGCGCTGCGGCTCCGGGAGGTGCTCGAGCACCTCCGTGGCGATCAGCGCGTCGAATTGCGCGTCCTCGCACTCGATCGCCTGCACGTCGCAGCACAGGTCGGGGTCGGTCCTGGGATCGAGGTCGAGGCGCAGGTAGCGCGTGTGCGGGATCCGATCCTTGTACGGCGAGGCCTTCGATCCGACGTCGAGCACGACCCCGGGCTCGAGGCGCGCGAACTGGCGGAGCAAAGCGCGCTCCAGGGTGATGCGGGTCACGGAGCGGCTGCGCCGGGTGGCTGGACTCACGCGCGCAGAGTCTCCGCTGGGGCGATCGGCTTCGCCAGGGGTCGCCGGGAGCCGCCGCCCGAGGGCGTCGCGGTCTCACGCGCGAGCACCTCGCGCGCCCGGCTTGCCCTGCTCCGCCCGCGCCCTCAAGATGGCGCGGATGGGCGATGACCCTCCCGCGGGCGCAGCGCCCCGCCCCAGGCTCCTGCGCTCGCCGGCAGGCGCGCTCGCGCTCTTGGTGCTCGCCTGCGCCTTCGCCCAGGCCTGGTACGCCGGAACGCGCTGGGCCTCCATCGACTTCTACCAGTTCTGGGCGGTCGGCCGCGCGGCGGGCGAGTCCGCGGGCCTGGATCCCTACTCCGCGGCCGCGCGGGCCGAGCTGGGCGCGCGGTTCCTGCGCGAGGCCCAGGCGCGCGTGCCGCCGCAAGACGCCCACGTGAAGGCCGCGCGCGAGCGGGTGGTGCTCGAGACCTATTCCACGCCGTGGCTGTACACCCTCTTCGGCGCGGCGGCGAGCGGCGACTACGCCGCCGACATGCTCCGCTTCCAGCGCGCGAGCACGATCCTCTTGGCGCTGGCGGTGCTCGCGATCGCGTTGCTCGCGGGGCTCGCGCCGCCGGCGGCGGCCCTGATGGCAGCGATCGCGCTCGTCTGGTTCATGCCCACGGCATCCGATCTGCGCGTCGGCAACGTGAACCGGGTGCTGCTCGCGGCTCTGGCGGCGTTCCTCCTGATCGAGCGCGCCGAGAAGCTGCCCCTGCGCCACGCGCTCGCGGGAGCGCTGCTCGGCATGGCGGTCGCGTTCAAGCCGAACCTCGCCTTCGCCGCGCTGGCGCTCGCCGCGGGCTGGAGCGTCGCGGGCCGCTGGGCCAAGCTCGCGCAAGCCTCGGCCGGCATGGTCGCGGGCGCCCTCGGCGCCGTGGCGCTGTCGAGCGTCTGGTTCGGCACCTGGCGCGTGTGGCCGGCGTGGGCGGCGGAGGTGCCGCGGCTCCTGAGCGAGTTCGACCACTCCCTGGTCAAGGGCAACTTCGGCCTCTCGCGGCTCCTCGAGGATTGGCTCGGATCCAGCGGGGGCGCGCGGCTCCCCGTGGTGTTCCTCGGCGCGATCGCGCTGGCGCTCGTCCTCTCGCGCGGCCGGCGCGCGGCGCCGGGGGCGGCGGGGGAAGTGCGCGAGGACCTCCTGTTGGCAGGGCTCGGCGCGACGGCCTCGCTGCTCGCGGCCCAGCTCGCCTGGATCCACTATTTTCTGCTCGCCTTGCCGCTGGTCGTGTACCTCGTGGCCTCGTCCGACCCGGCCTCGCTCTGGGCCGGAGTCGCGGCGCTGGCGATGCTCGCGCTCGAGCCCTGGGTCGACCTGTTCGGCTTCGCCGTGACCGATCCGCCGGGTCCCTTGTTGCTCACCGGAGGCGCGCTGCTGGCCTTTGCGGCCGGCTTGCGCGAGGTCCTGCTCGCCGCTCGCCGGCCGACGTGCGAGCCCTCGGGGGTGCGCGTTCCGCTCCGAGGCGAGTCGTGATCGCCGGCAAGCGCGTCGTCGTGGTGATGCCGGCCTACAATGCCGCCGGCACGCTGCGGCGCACCTGGGACGAGGTGATGCAGCAGGGGATCGTCGACCTGGTGGTCGTCGTCGACGATCAGAGCCGCGACGAAACGGTCGACATCGCGCGCGGGCTGCCGCAGACGCGCGTGCACGTGCACCCGGTGAACCGAGGCTACGGGGGCAACCAGAAGACGTGCTACCGCCTGGCGCTCGAGGAGGGGGCGGACATCGTCATCATGGTGCACCCCGACTACCAGTACACGCCGAAGCTGATCCCGGCCATGGCCTCGATGATCGCGAACGGGCTCTACCCGTGCGTGCTCGGCTCGCGGATCCTCGGCGGGCGCGCGCTCGCCGGCGGCATGCCGATCTGGAAGTACGTGTCGAACCGGGCGCTGACCCTGGCCGAGAACCTCCTCCTGGGCGCCAAGCTCTCGGAGTACCACACCGGCTACCGCGCCTTCTCGCGGGAGCTGCTCGAGGAGCTGCCGCTGGAGCGCAACTCCGACGACTTCGTCTTCGACAACCAGTTGCTGGCGCAGATCCTGTGGTTCGGCCACACGATCGCCGAGGTGAGCTGCCCGACGAAGTACTTCCCCGAGGCCAGCTCGATCGACTTCGCGCGCAGCCTGCGCTACGGAATGGGCTGCTTGGCCACGGCCGCGCGCTACCGCCTGGCGCGGGCCCGCTTGCTGCCCTCGCCGCTCTTCCCCGCGCGCGCGGCTCGCGCGGCCTCCTCGACGGCGCCGTGACCGCGCGCCCGAGCGCGAGGAGCGCCGCGCCGCGGTCCGCCTCTTCCCCGGCGGAAGGAGGCGCGACCCGGATGCCGCGCGCGGCCTGTTGGGGCTTGGCGGCGCTGATCCTCGCGTCGGGCTTCGCGGCCTTCGCGCCGGCCCTGCGCGCGGGCTTCGTCAACTGGGACGACGGCCGGACGCTGCTCGAGAACCCCTCGTTCCGAGGTCTGGGCCCCGCGCACCTGCAGTGGATGGCGACCACCGGCCGCATGGGGCACTACCAGCCGCTGAGCTGGCTTTCGCTCGCCGTCGACCACGAGTTGTGGGGACTCGGCGCGCCGCCGCACCCCGAGGCGGCGGGCTATCACGCGACGTCGGTCGCGCTGCACGCGCTCGCGGCGGTGGCCTTCTTCTTCGTCGCCTTCCGGCTGCTCGCGACCGCGCGCGCTCGCGCGGGGCGACGGGATCCGCCGGCGCGGCTCGCGCTCGCGGCCGCCCTCGCGTCGCTCGTGTTCGCGCTGCACCCCTTGCGCGTCGAGTCGGTCGCCTGGGTGACCGAGCGGCGCGACGTGCTCTCGGGGCTCTTTTTCGTCCTGGCGCTGGGCGCCTGGCTCGGATGGGCTCGGCCGGACACGCCGCGACCCGATTTCACCGCGCGGCGAGCTGCGCTCGCGCTGGCACTCGCCGCCGCGACGATCGCGGCCTTCTTCGCCTCGGTGGAGCTCGCCCCCGGCCAAGCGCTGCGCTTGCGCGGCTCGGGCACCGCTGGACTGGCCGGTGCGATGCTGGCCTTCGGTGCGCTGGTCGTGATCTCGGGTGGAAGCGCGCGCGGCGCCGCGCCGCGAACCCGATATGCGCTCGCCGTCGTGCTGGCGCTGGTGTCGCTCCTCGCCAAGGCCTGGGGGATCGTGCTGCCGGCGCTGCTCTTGGTGCTCGACGCCTGGCCGCTCGCGCGCGGCGGAGCGGCGGCCTCGCGCGCGCGGGCATGGACGTCGTTGGCGCTGGAGAAGGCGCCCCTCGTCGTGCTCTCGGTCGTCTTCGGCGCGCTCGCCGCATGGGCGCAGCGCTTCGAGGCGGGCACGATGGCGTCGCTCGCCTCGCACACGCCCGCCGAGCGCGCGGCGCAGGCCCTGTATGGCCTCGCCTGGTATCCCGCGCGCACGCTGGCGCCCGGCGGCTTCTCCGTGCACCACGGCATGCCGGCTGAGCTGAGCCTCGCCCAGCCGCGGTTCGCTCTTCCCGCGCTGGCGGTGCTCGCGGCGGCGGCGCTCTTGGTCGCCCTGCGCCGGCGCGCCCCCGCCTTGCTCGCCGCCGCCCTTGCGTACGCCGTGATCGTCTCGCCCGTGCTCGGCCTGGTCCAGAGCGGCCCGCAGCTCGTGGCCGAGCGCTACAGCTACCTGTCGTGCCTGCCCTTCGCGCTGCTCGCCGGCGGCGCGTACCTCGCCTGGGCGTCGCGAGGCGCCATGCAGCAAGGCGCGGCGCTCGCCGTCGGCGCGGGCATCGCCGCGCTGCTGGGTGTCCTCACCTTCCGCCAAGCGCGCGTGTGGCAGAGCTCGAGCGCGCTGTGGGAGCAGGCGTTGGCCGCCGAGCCCGCGAGCTCCTTCGCCGCGCAGAAGCTCGCCGAGACGCGGATGGACGCGGCGCGCGACGCGCGGGAGCCGGAGCGGCGGCTCGAGCTGGCGCGCGAAGCGTCGCGGCTCCTGGAGCAGGCCAGCCAGCCCGGTGATCCCATGTGGCTCACGAACGCGTCGCTGTGCGAGCGGCTGCTGGCGGAGCTGGACGTCGCGCGGAGGCCCGAGCACCTCGCGCGCGCCCTCGAGCTGTCGTCGCGGGCGATCGCTCGTGGCGGCGAGCTGGGGGCGATCCTGCCCGAGTACCGCCTGGCGCACGCGAACAACCTGCTCTCCGCCGGGCAACCGGCCGACGCCGCGCGCGAGCTGGAACGCTTCGTCGCCGAGCGACCCGACAGCGCGCTCGGGTTCACCAACCTCGGGATCGCGCTCGCACTCCAGGGACGGCACGCGGATGCGCTGGGAAGCTTGCGCCGTGCGGTCGAGCTCGATCCGAGCTACGGGAAGGGCTGGATGCACCTGGCGCAGACGCTGGATGCGGCGGGCGACAGGACCGCGGCGCGCGCGGCGTGGTCGAGGGTGGCGGCGCTGTGGCCGGCGTATGGGCCGGCGCTGGAGAGGTTGCGGGATCCGTAAAGTGCTGGCGGAGCCCGGAGGCGCCGCTTCACGGCGCTACGGCGGATTGAAGCCCGCCGGGCTCGGCCATTCGGCCTCGCTGACTCGGCCGCAGGCATCGCGCGAGCCTCAGCGACCGTCGCCCTCGTTGCTCGGCAGCCGCTCCGGCAAATCCGCGACGCCGTAGGCAAACGCCCCGATCACCCCCGCGCCGAGCGCCAGCTCGCGCGGACTGACCTGGTCCAAGGTGTCCCGCTCGCAGTGGTGGACGTCGAAGTAGCGCTGCGGGTCCGGCAGGAGCCCCGCCGTGATGACGCCCGCTCGCGAGAGCGGCCACAAGTCCGCGCCGCCCTGCCCCGGGCCGCATTCGCGGACCTCGCCCGCGCCCGCATCGGCCAGGAGCCCCGCAATGGCCCGCAGCGATCCCATCGCCGCGGGGTTGGCGTCGCTCACGAAGCCGCGCGGGACGAAGCCGCCGCGGTCGGACTCCAGCGCGAGCACGTGCTGCTCCAGCTCGTCCGCGTGCGCTTCCGCGTAGGCGAACGCGCCGCGCAGGCCGTTCTCCTCGTTCGCGAAGAGCACCACGCGGATGGTGCGCCGCGGCTTGGGGCCGGTGGCAGCCACGAGCCGCGCGGCCTCGATCACCTGGACGCAGCCGGCGCCGTCGTCGCTCGCGCCCTGGCCGACGTCCCAAGCGTCGAGGTGTGCGCCGAGGAGCACGACCTCCTCCGGCCGCTCGGCGCCGCGCAGCTCGCCGACCACGTTGGCCGAGTCGACGTCGTCGAGGGTGCGGCAGTCGAGCACGAGGCGCAGACGCAGGTCGGGGCGCTCGCGAAGCAGCGCCGAGAGCCGCTCGGCGCCCATCGTGCTCACCGCCGCCGCGGGAACGCGCTCCACGCCCTCCTCGTAGCGCATCGCACCGGTGTGCGGGGAATCGTCCAGGCGCGTGGTCATCGAGCGCACGATCGCCGCGACCCCGCCGGCCCTCGCGGCCGCCGCCGCGCCGCGCGTGCGCTGGTCGACGGCCCCGCCATAGGCGGCGAAGGTGTCGACCAGCGTCGCGTCCATCGGCCGGTTGAAGAAGACGATCCGGCCGCGCGCGTCCTCGCCCAGCGCCGCCAGCTCCTCGAAGCTCTTGACCTCGACCACGCTGGCGGTGAGGCCCGCCGCGGGCGTCGCGACGCTGCCGCCGAGGGCGAGGATGCGCAGCGGCTCCGGCGCGCCGTCCTCCGAGGTCGGGAGCACCGACAGCTCCGCGCACGAGCCGCGCTCCCAGCGCGGGACCTTGCACGGCTCCAGGTGGACGTTCTCGAGGCCCGCGGCGCGCATTGCCTCCAGCGCCCACTGCACGGCGCGCTCGGCGCCGGGCGAGCCGGCCAGGCGCAGCGGCGCGGCGGTGCACAGCTCCTCGAGCATGGGCCAAGCGCGCCCTTCGGCGAGCGCGCCGCGGACGATTCGCCCGGCGCGTTCGCGGTAGGGCTCGACGTCTGCAGGATCGCCGCCCTGCGCGGGCAATGCGGGGAGCGCGAGCAGCGTCAGCGACAGGGTGGGGAGCATGGGGCGCATGGATGCAAGGTGTAGCACGATCCGGCGCAGCGGCGCTGGGTTTGGCTCCTGGCAAGGAATCGGGCGGGAATCGTCCCGACTTCGCACTCTCCGCGGCGGGGCCGGTTCGGCCGTGCGAGCCGCGGGCGGCGCCGGCTTCCGCGGCCGGCGGCGGAGCGCTACAAGTCGGCGCGGAGACGTCTTGGCGGAGCCGATCCCGATCCTGCACGAGGACGAGCAGCTTGTGGTGGTCTCCAAGCCCGCCGGCCTCTTGAGCGTGGCCACCCCGGGCGCGCGCGGGCGCACCGTCGAGGACCTCTTGCGCGAGCAGGGGATCGACGCGCGGCCGGTGCACCGCCTCGACCGCGAGGTCTCGGGCGCGCTGCTCTGCGCCCGCGACGAGCCGACGCGGGAGCGCCTCGACCAGGCGCTGCGGGAGCGCCGGATCGAGAAGACGTACTGGGCGCTGGCGCGCGGGATCGTGCGGCCCGCCGAGGGCGCGTGGACCTTCCCGATCCTCGACGAGGGAGCCCACGTGCGGGTCTCGGCGCTCGGCAAGCGCTCGCGCACGCAGTATCGCACCCTGCGGAGCTTTCGCCGCGCAAGCGAGGTCGAGATCGACCTCGTGACCGGCCGCCACAACCAGATCCGCGTGCACTTCGCCCACGCCGGCTTCCCGCTGGTGGGCGAACGCAAGTTCGCGCGAGGGCGGGACGACCCCTGGCGCTTCAAGCGGGTCGCGCTCCACGCCTGGCGCCTGGCCTTCGCGCACCCCTGGAGCGGGGCGGCCTTGCGGGTCGAGGCGCCGCTTTCGGCGGACCTGGCGGAGCTCGTCCAGCGGGTGGCGCGAGACCCAGGGGAAAATCGCCCTTGAAGGGAGGCTGCCGCGCGATCCATTCTAGGGCCGCCGCGCGGGGAGCGCCGCGCGGGGCGGCGTGCTCCCCGGGACGCCGGGGAGCTGGGCGCGCCCGTTGCCGTGGTCACGCGGCGATGGGCGCCGCACGAGGCCTGGCGAAAGGAGGTGATCCGCATGGGTGACTGTACGGGAGGGCTGCACGCGTAGCTACACCCCGACGGGGCTGCACGCCGTTGCAGCCGCATGAGCCCGATACAGGGAGCGGGTCCCCGTGGGTCCGCTCCCGCTTGCTTCCCACGCCCGCCTCCCGCGCCACGCCCCGCTCAGCGCCGCGCGCCGGCGGGCTCCGCGGCGGGCCCCAGCGCGGGCTCCGGCCCGGCCACCTCGAAGCACGAGGGCTCCGTGCACGCGAGCCGATAGCCGCGCCCGTCGCGCTCCAACTTCCCGCGCACCCACAGGTAGTTCTGGCGGAACGCCTTGGAGCGGCGCGCGAGCTCGAGCGGCTCGAAGGCGGGGCGCCGAGCGGCGGGGATGCGCACGCGCAGGGCGCGCCCGGACTCGCC
>DATKBQ010000554.1:0-3580 GCA_035546375.1 Planctomycetota bacterium
TCTTTGAGAACCGGGCGCCGGAACTTCTGCCCGTGCTCCGCGACGGATCGCAGGTCCTGATCAGAGAAGACCAAAAGAGGGTTATCCAGGAACTCATCGGTGACGAGTTTGTCGAAACTGGCCTTCGAGCCGACGATGAGCCCAACGACCGCGGCCTCGATCTGGAGACGCTGATCGACGTGTTCAGCCCTACAAGTAGTATGCTGAGCAGTTCCCCCTGGGTGTCGTCCAACACCTCGCGCAGCGCCCGCCGATACTCCTCCTTGAGCGTAAGCGTCCGAGAAGTGCTTCGAGCTGGCGCTTCCCTCGCGTGAGGGCGGTCGGCCAGCTGGAGGCATGACCAGGAAGCACCCCACTGGACCGCACTCTGTCAAGGGACGGGAACCGTTACGCAGTTAGGGGACGTCAATCGTTACGCACCGCCCGGGTTGGGTAACGTAGGTGCTCGCGCCAGCCTCGCGCGGTCGCGGCGTGTCAGAACACCACGTACACGAACGGCGCCACCCACGGCACCGCCTGCACCACCACGAAGAACAGCGCCAGCGGCAGCAGGAAGAGCATCAAGGGCACGAGCCACCAGCACCGGCCGCGGGAGAGCCCGCGCACCAGCTCGACGCTCGTCTGACAGCCCAACGCCAGGGCCTTGAAGCAACGAACCAAGACTGACCTCCCCGCCTCTCCCACTGCACCATGGCCTCCCCCGGACCGCAAGGCCCCGTGACCGATACCCCCGCGCCCCCGTCCCCGGCCGCCCCCGACGCCGCCTTCCGCACGGTCCAAGCCTTCTACGAGCGCCGCCCCTTCCCCGGCTACGCTCCCGGCGACGACGCCGCGACGATCCTCGACCGCGGCCGTTCCTCGTCCTTCCTCGACGCCCTCGACCGCGCGCTGCCCGCCTCCGCGCGAGTCCTCGACTGCGGCGCCGGCACGGGCCAAGTCGCGGCCTTCCTCGCCCTCGCCAGCCCGCGCCGCAGCGTCGTCGCCGTCGAGCCCTGCCGAGCCTCCCTGCGCGAGGCCGACGGCTTCCGCCGCCGCGCCGCCGTCGGCAACCTGCACCTCGTGCGCGCCAACCTCTTCGCGCTGCCTTTCGCGCCGGCATCCTTCGAGTGGGTCCTCTGCCGCGGTGTCGTGCACCACACCGCCGACCCCGACCGCGCGATCCGAGCCGTGGCCGCGCAAGTCGCCCCCGGCGGCGTCCTGCTGCTCGGCTTCTACGAGAGCCTCGCGCGCGCCGCGCACCGCGCTAGGCGCGCGCTCGGACGCATGGCCGGCAAGCCGATCGGCGCCCTCGATCCGATCCTGCGCCGGCGCGACCTCGATCCCGAGAAGAAGCGCACCTGGATCGAGGACCAGTACCTCCACCCGGTCGAGCACCTCCTGCCGCTGCCCGCCGTCGCGCGGACCCTGGAGCGGCTCGGCTTCGAGTGGGTGCGCAGCGTTCCCCCCGAGCCCGGCGAGGCGGAGCGCGCGAGCGGCGCGCGCGGGCTCTTCACCCCCGAGCCGCGGCCCTCCGCCGCCGCGCTCCTCGCGCGCCGCGCGCGCTGGCTCCTGGCGGGCGCGAACGACCCCGACGCCGGGCTCGTGTGCTTGCTCGTGCGTCGTCAGGCGCGCTCGTAGAGCGCGTCCTCGATCCGCAGCGCGCCGAGCTCCGAGCGCTCGAAGACGCCGAGGGCATCGCTCGCGCCGCGCGCCAGCGGCTCGCCGCGCAGCCGCAGGGACCCGTGCAGGAGCGCCGGCGTCCCGCTCTGCTCGCCGAACTCCACGAGCAGGCGGTGCAGCAAGGGATCGGCCGAGCGCTCGACGGCGTGCACGCGCAGCGCTCCCGCCGCGTTCGCGGCGTGCGCGAAGAGCTCGCGCTCGCGCGGCCGCGCCGCGATGCGCGCGAAGCGTGCCAGCCCCTCGCCGGCTGCCGGCAGCTCGAACAGCTCCGCCGCGCGCTCGGCGGGCACCGAGCACACCAGCGAGCGGAAGCCTTCCGCGCGCGAGACCTTGCGCAGGGCTCCCGCGGCGCCGGGCGCCGCGAGCAGGCTGCGGTGACCCAGGCCGCGGTCGGCCCACTCGAAACGCCCGCGCGCGAGGCCCAGCACCATGCCCGCATCGAGCTTGCGCGCCAGCTCCGCCGGTGCCTCCCCGTCGCCGACGAGCCGCGCCGCCGCGCTCGCATCGTGCAGGATTCCCTCGCCCAGGAAGACCTGCTCGGCATCGCGCGCGCGAGGGATGCCGTGCACCGCGTGCTGGACGAAGAGCGCCGCGCCGAGCGCCGCTCCGGCCTCGCCCGCGGCGGCGGGCACGAACAACGAGCGGAACGGTCCTTCCGCGGCCAGGCGCGCGAGCGCCGACGGATCCTGGGCAAGCGATCCGTTGAGGCACAGCCGCTCGCTCTTCGTGCGCGCGTGCGCCGCGCGCGCGAGCGCGAGCAGGGCCTCCTCGAGGACGAGATGCAGGCTGGCGGCGGCGTCGCGGCGGGCGGCGTCCGCTTCCGGCGAGCCCGTGCCCGGCCGGTGCGCCGGCCCGAGGCGCCGCGCCAGCTCGCCGTCCAGGCCGCGCACGGGGTCGAGCCGCGCGCGCTCCGGAGTCAGCTCGAAGGAGCCGTCCCCGTGCACGCGCAGGATCTCGCGCAGGGCCTCCGCGAAGCGCGGCTCGCCCGCCGCGGCGAGGTCGGCGAGGCCGCCGGGCCCCAGCTCGGTCGCGAGCCCGGCCCAGCGGCGCACGCCCGCGGCGAAGCGATCCAGCGAGTCCGGCTCGTGAATCTCCGCCAGCGCCTCGAGGGACGTTCCGCTCCCGAGCGCCAACGAGGCGCTGGCCCATTCGCCCGCGCCGCCGGCGACCACCACCGCGGCCTCGTCGAAGGGCGAGGCGAAGAAGGCGGCGGCGGCCTGCGCATCGTGGTGCGCGACGAACAGCACCTTGCGAGGATCGACCTCCAGCTCGGAGGCGATCCTCGCCTTGACCCACAGCCGCTCGCCGAGCCAGCGGAACGCCCCGTCGGCGAAGCGGCCGGCCGAGCGCGGGAAGGCCGCCAGCTCCGAGGCCAGGGCGTGCTCGAAGTGCCGCAGCGGCTTCTCGTGGAAGACCACCGCCTCGAGCTCGCGGGCGGTGACTCCGGCCTCGGCCAGGCAGAAGCGCGCGGCGCGCAGCGGGAAGGCGTCGTCGCCCCGGCGGCGGCTGAAGCGTTCCTCGGCCGCGGCGGCGAGCGGGACCCCGTCCTCGACCAGCGCCGCGGCCGCGCCGCGCGCGTAGGCGGAGATGCCGAGCGTGCGCATCAGCCCTGAGCGCGCGGGTCGCGTCCCGCGGGCGGCGGCCGCCAGCCGCCGCGCTCGCGCGCGAGCTTGCGCGCGGGGATCGCCGCGGGCGCGAGCAGCGTGAAGTACAGGACGCGCAGGATCCCGCGCGAGAGGCGGGCGCCGGCGCGCGCCCCGAAGCGCTTCCACCCGTCGAGCCAGCGCGAGCCGCGCGCCTGCGCCAGCGCCGCGCGCACCTCGCCGCCGCGGCCCTGGCGCCGCCAGCGCTCGAGGATCGTGCCGGTGTAGGCGACGTGGTACTTCTCGTCGCGCAGGATGTCCTCGAACAAGGCGCGCGT
>DATKBQ010000555.1:0-2414 GCA_035546375.1 Planctomycetota bacterium
GAGCGAGCGGTTCATCGCCCGGCACATGATCCGGGTCAAGATGATCCCCGACGCGCCGACCAGCGAGCCGGCGACGATCAATAGATTATTGCGCAGCACGAAGCCGGTCGTCATCGCCGCGATCCCCGAGTAGGAGTTCAAGAGCGAGATGACCACGGGCATGTCGGCGCCGCCGATCGGCACGACCAGGCCGATACCCAGGACGAGCGCGATCAGCGCGAGCGCGAGGCTCGCCCAGAGCATCGCCCCGTCCGCGCCGGCGAAGTAGCCGGCCCACACGGCTAGGCCGATCGCCACGAGGGCTAGCAACGCGTTGACAGGCTTCTGGCCGAGCCCCCACAGCCGGTTGCCCTTCACCTTTCCGGCCAGCTTCGACCACGCGACCAGCGACCCCGAGAAGGTCACGGCGCCGATCAAGATCGAGAGCACGACCGCCGTGGCGTAGTCGGGCCCGCCGACGACGCTGTGCGCCGCACTGAAGCGGAAGACCAGGGTCTCCGTGTCCGTCGCCGGGTGGGCGCGGAAGTGGTCCACCTCCGACAGCGCGACCAGGAGCGACGCCGCACCGCCGAAGCCGTTGAGCAGCGCGACCATCTCGGGCATCGCCGTCATCGGCACGCGCGTGGCGAGCAGCCAGCCGACGAGCGCGCCCGCGCCCATCCCGCCGGCGACGATCCACAGCGCATCGAAGCGCCAGAGCAGGGCCAGCGTGGCTCCGATCGCCACCAGCATCCCGAGCGCGGCCACCCGGTTGCCCGCCGCCGCCGTGCGCACGCCCGAGAGGCGGCGGATGCCCACGATGAACGCGAGCGCGGCGGCCATGTAGGCCAGCTCGACGCTCGTGTCGCCCGCAAGCGCGAGGTGCGGCACGGCCTCAGCCACGCCCCTTCCCGCGCGGCCCCTTGCGGCCGAACATCCGCAGCATCCGGTCGGTGACCACGAAACCGCCCACGACGTTGATCGTCGCGAGCGCGATCGCCAGGAACCCGAGCACCTTGGCGAAGCCCGGGTAGCCCTCGGTCGCGCAGTACAGGGCGCCGACGATCGTGATCCCGCTGATCGCGTTCGAGCCCGACATCAGCGGCGTGTGCAGCGTCGGGGGAACCTTCGAGATCACTTCGAAGCCGACGAACACCGCGAGCAGCAGCACCCACAGGCCGACGATCAGGAACGGAAGGTTCCCCTCGTCCTGGGCCGCCGAGACGGCGGCCAGTGCAAGCAGCTCGCTCACGTTGCCCGCGCCTCGCCCGCCGCGGAACGGCCGTGCTCGCGGGTCACCAGGCAGCCGGCGAGGATCTCGTCCTCGAAGTCGGTCGCCATCCGACCTTCCTTGTCCACGAACAGCTTGACCAGGTTCAAGACGTTCTTCGCGTACAGCTCGCTCGCGTGCAGCGGCACCGTCGCCGGCAGGTTCGAGGTGCCGACCAAGGTCACGCCGTGCCGCACCACGACCTCGCCGGGCGAGGTGAGCTCGCAGTTGCCGCCGCTCTCCACCGCCAAATCGACGATCACCGAGCCGGGCCGCATCGAGCGCACCATCGCCTCGCTGACGAGCTTCGGCGCGGGCCGCCCGGGCACCAGCGCGGTGGTGATCACCAGGTCGGCCTCGGCGACGCGCTTGGCGACCTCCTCGCGCTGGCGGCGCAGGAAGTCCTCCCCCACCTCCTTGGCGTAGCCGCCTGCGGTCTCCATGTCCTCCGCGCCCGGCACGTCGATGAATCGCGCGCCCAGGCTCTCGACCTGCTCCTTCGCGGCGCGGCGGATGTCGGTCGCCTCGACCAGGCAGCCGAGCCGCCGGGCAGTGGCGATCGCCTGAAGGCCCGCCACGCCCGCGCCGAAGACCACCGCGCGCGCCGGGGCGATCGTCCCCGCGGCGGTCATGAGCAGCGGACAGAGCTTCGCGAGGTGCGCCGCGCCGAGGACCACCGCCTTGTAGCCGGCGATCGTCGCCTGGCTGGAGAGCGCATCCATCGACTGCGCGCGCGAGATGCGCGGGATCTGGTCCATCGCGAGCGCATGGACCCCTCGCTCGCGCAGTGCGGCGAGGAGCCGCTCGTTGGTGGCGGGCGGGAGGAACGAGACCAGCACGGCGCCCTCGCGCAGGCGCGCCGCCTCCTCCTCGGTCGGCGGCTGGACCTTGAGCACCAATTCGGCGCGCGGCCAGGCGTCGGCGCCGGCGAGCTTCGCCCCGGCCGCCTCGAAGCTCGCGTCGGGGATCCAAGCTCCTTCGCCGGCGCCGCGCTCGACCTCGACCGAGACCCCGCCCTGCGTCAGGCGGCGGACCGTCTCCGGCGTCGCGGCTACGCGGGTTTCGCCGGGGCGGACCTCCTTGGGGACGAACGCGGTGACCATCTGGGGGGGCGGGCGAGGGCGGAGGGCGGAGAGCCTAGCAAGGGCTCGGCCCGAGGTCGCGC
>DATKBQ010000556.1:0-3743 GCA_035546375.1 Planctomycetota bacterium
CATCGTCGTCGCCGCCGGCCTGCGCACCCCCCAAGGGCGCGCCGGCGGGCGGCTCGCCCGAGAGGACGCCGGCAGCCTCGGCGCCGGGCTCGCCCGCGAGCTGATCGCGCGCAGCGGAATCGATCCCGGCGAGCTCGACGAGGTCATCGCCGGCTGCGCCGGGCCGCCCCACGACCAGGCGAACGTGGCGCGCGTGATCGCGCTGCGCGCCGGGGTCCCGATCGAGGTGCCCGCGCACACCGTGGGCCGCAACTGCGCCAGCGGCATGGAGGCGGTGACCGAGGCGGCGACGCGCATCGAGGCCGGCCGGGGCGAGCTCTTCCTGTGCCTGGGGGTCGAGGTGATGAGCGCCTACCCGCTCTTCTACGGGCCGCAGATGACGAGCCTCTTCGAGCGCTTGCCGCGCGCGCGGACGTTCAAGGAGCGCGTTGCGCTCCTCTCCACCTTCCGGCCGAGCCACCTCAAGCCGCGCGTCGGCCTGCTCGAGGGACTGACCGATCCGACCTGCGGCCTGATCATGGGGCGCACGGCGGAGGTCCTGGCACGCGAGTTCGCCATCTCGCGCGAGGAGGCGGACGAGTACGCCGTCGCGAGCCACAACCGCGCCGAGGCCGCGCGCGACGCGGGTCGCTTCGACGCCGAGATCGCGCCGCTCGTCCCCAAGGGCGACGAGCACGCCTTCGAGCACGACGAAGGCATCCGGAACGGCCAGACCCTGGCGGGGATGGCCAAGCTGGAGCCCTACTTCGAGCGCCCCGACGGCGTGGTCACCGTCGGCAACTCGTGCGGGATCAGCGACGGCGCCTGCGCGCTGCTCGTCACCACGCAGGAGCGCGCGGCGGCGCTCGGCCTGCGGCCGATGGCGCGCATCCGGAGCTGGGCCTGGGCCGGGCTCGCACCCGCGCGCATGGGCCTCGGGCCGGTCTTCGCGAGCGACCTCGCGCTGCGCTCGGCGGGGCTGCGCCTCGCCGACGTCGGCGTGGTCGAGCTGAACGAGGCCTTCGCCGTGCAGGTGCTCGCCTGCGCGCGCGCCTTCGCGAGCGAGCGCTTCGCGCGCGAGGAGCTCGGGCAGGGCGAGGCGCTCGGCGAGCTCGACCCCGAGCGCACCAACGCGAGCGGCGGCGCGATCGCGCTCGGCCACCCGGTTGGCGCGACCGGGGCGCGGCTGATCCTGACCGCGGCGCACCAGATGCGCGCCTCGCACTCGGAGCTCGCGCTCGCGACCCTGTGCATCGGCGGCGGCCAGGGAGGCGCGGTGGTCTTGGAGCAGGCCGGATGAGCTTGCAGACCGCGTTGCCGATGACCCTCGCCTCCGATGCGCCGCCGCCGGGGGCCTGCGTGCGCGTCGAGCGGCCGGAGCCCGGCTTGGCCGTCCTCGTGCTCGACCCGCCGCACCGCTCGCTCGCGGTGCTCGACCTGCCGCTGATGCGCGACCTCGGCGCGGCCCTCGAGCGCCTCGCGGCGGACGAGGGGCTCGAGGGGCTGGTGGTCACCGGCCGCGAGCCGACCTCGTTCGCGGCGGGCGCCGACCTGGAGACGCTCGAGGCGCTGGAGGACGCCGCCGTCGCCACCGAGCTGGCGCGCTTCGGCCAGCGCGTGTTCCAGCGCCTGGCGGACCTGCGCGCGCGGACGGTCGCCGCCGTCGGCGGGCCCGTGCCCGGCGGCGCGTGCGAGCTGGCGCTCGCCTGCGACCGCATCGTCCTCGCGAAGGATCCGCGCACCCGGATCGGGCTGCCGGAGGTCAAGCTCGGGATCCTGCCCGGCTGGGGGGGCACCCAGCGCCTGCCGCGGCGCCTCGGCGTGACGCGGGCGCTCGAGGCGATCCTGTCGGGCCGGCTCCACGCGCCGAAGCTGGCGCTGCGGATCGGGCTCGTGGACCGGCTGGCGTGGCCCCAGGACTTGCTGCGCGTCGCGGGCAACGTCGCCATGGGCCGCGAGAGCCTGCCCGGGCCCCGGCGCGGCGCCCAGGAATGGCTCGTCGACCGCAACCCGCTCGCGCTCGCACTGGTGCGCCGCAAGGTCGAAGCCGAGATCGCGCGCGAGACCGGCGGGCACTACCCCGCGCCCGGCGCCGCGGCCGAGCTGGTCCTCGCGGCGCCGCGCACGCCGCTCGAGGAGGGGCTCGAGCGCGAGGCGCGCGCGCTCGGGAGGCTCGCCGTCTCGCCGGTGTGCAAGAACCTGGTGCGGATCTTCCGGATGTCGGAGGAGGCGAAGCGCCTGGCGCGGCTCCCCGACGGCTCCGAGGCGCCGGCCGTGCGCCGTGCGGGCGTGGTCGGGGCCGGGGTGATGGGTGCCGCCATCGCCGGGCTCATGGCCGAGAAGGGCGTCGCGGTCCGGCTCTCGGACGTGGCGCGCGCGCCGCTCGACGCCGCGCTCGTCGCCCACCGCCGGCGCGTGCGGCGCGACCTGGAGCGGCGGCGGATCGAGCGCCACGAGGCCGAGGCCGCCCTCGACCGGCTCGAGGTGGGCACCGGCCTCGCCGGCTTCGCGCGCTGCGAGCTCGTGGTCGAGGCCGTGGCCGAGCGGGTGGAGGTCAAGCGCTCGGTCTTCGCCGAGCTCGCGCGGCAGGTGGCGAAGGACACGGGGCTGGCGACGAACACCTCCTCGCTCTCGGTGGACCGGATCGCGGAGGGTCTGGAGGGGCCCGCGCGCTTCACCGGCATGCACTTCTTCAACCCGGTGCACCGGATGCCGCTGGTCGAGGTGGTGCGCGGATCGCGCAGCAGCGCGGCGGCGCTGGCGCGCACGGCGCGGCTCGCGCTGCAGCTCGGCAAGACGCCCGTGGTCGTGCTCGACGTCGCCGGGTTCCTGGTCAACCGCGTGCTCGCGCCCTACCTGGACGAGGCGGCGCGCGTGCTCGAGGAGCGCGTCGATCCGTTGAAGCTCGAGCGCGTCGCCAAGGCCTTCGGCATGCCCATGGGGCCCCTCGAGCTGCTCGACGAGATCGGCTTCGACGTCGCCGTGCACGCCGCGCGCTCCCTGGAGGAGGCCTACGGGGCGCGCATGCGCCCGAGCCCGGTCCTGGCGCGCATGCTCGAGGCCGGCTTGAAGGGCAAGAAGGGCGGCGCCGGCTTCTACCTCTACGCGGAGCCGAAAGGCGGCGGCCGGCCGGAGAAGCAGGGGCTGAACTCCGACCTGGGGCGCTTCCTCGGCACCAAGCCGGCGCGCAGCCTGGACATCTCCGAGCAGGGGATCGTCGACCAGCTCGTGCTCTCGATGCTGAACGAGGCGGCGCGCGCGCTGGAGGAGCAGGTGGTCGCAGGGCCGCGCGAGCTGGACTTGGCGACCGTCTTCGGCATGGGCTTCCCGCCGTTCCGCGGCGGGCTCCTGCGCTACGCGGACGCGCGCGGCCTGCGCGACGTCGTCGACACCCTGCGGCGCACCGCCGCGGCGCCGGACGTGCTCGCCCGCAACGGCGGCCGCGAGCGCTTCCAGCCCGCGCCGCTGCTCCTGGAGCTGGCGGGACGCGGCGGCTGCTTCCACTCAGCCTGAAGCAGTCGGGGTGGAAGCAGTCGGGGCCGGCCGCCCGTGGGAAGCCGGCCCCGCCTCAGGCGCGCCTCAGCGCGCCGTTCGATCGGCGCGCGGGGGGCTCGCCGACGCGCATCAAACAGGATGGACGGACCGGAGCTCCTGAGCTCGCGGGTTAGGCTGCGCACCACATCAGTAGCAGCGGCCCAGAGCCGCAAAGGAGCCCGGTCCATGAGCAAGATAGCGAAGTTCGTCGGTCTGGACGTCCACAAGGC
>DATKBQ010000557.1:0-4927 GCA_035546375.1 Planctomycetota bacterium
CCACTGCTGGCTCGTGTTGCCGTTGAAGGGGAGCGTCGTCCGCCACAGCTCCTGGCCCGTGTCCAGGTCGTAGGCCACGATCGCGTCGTTCGCCGCTCCGCCGTTCTGCGGAAAGCCGCTCTCGCGCACGGTGAACACCCGCGTCCCCTCGATCACGGGCTGCCAGGCGATGAGCGAAGGATCGACGGTGTTGCTCCACAGGGGAACGGCCGTCACTGGCCCGTGCTCCCCGGTCGCGCCGTTGCGCGCGGCGTTGCCGCCGAGGTTCGGCCAGTCGCCGGCGAGTGCGCTCGCGCCGAGCAGAGCAGGGACAGCCAAGCGGAGGAACGGTCGCGCAGAGCCGATCATGGCGGGGATCTCCTCGCGAGCGCAATCCACGCTACCACCGCGCTCTCCTCGCGGGGAGCTGGCGCGCCCGGGGCACCAACGGGCAGCCACCGGCTTCCGCGCCGCGGGCAGGCGCAGTGCGCCGCTCAGGCGAACAGCTCGGCCACGGGACGGCCGACGCCGTCGCGCGTGACATAGAAGGGACGCCGCTCGACCTCGTAAGCGAGCCGCGGCGAGATGCCGAGCGCGCGGTAGAGCGTCGCGTGCAGGTCCTCGATCCCGATCCGGCCCTCGAGCGTGCGGCAGGGGCGCTCGTCGGCGGTCCGGCCCCAGGTGAAGCCGCGTCGGATCCCGCCGCCGAAGAGCAGCACGGAGCCCGCGTCGGTGAAGTGGCGGTGCAACCCGTAGTGCTTCGGCTCGCTGACCTGATCGGGCACGTCGACCTGGTCGGGTACCTTGTTCTCCGGCTTGCCCTCGAGCAGCGTGTCGCGGCTGAACTCGCTCGCGAGCACGACCAGCGTCCGATCGAGCAGCCCGCGCTCCTCCAGGTCGAGTACGAGCTGCGCAATCGGCGAGTCGATCTGGCGCATCAGCGCCTCGACGCGCTCGTGGCCGTTCTCGTGCGTGTCCCAGTTGCCGAAGGGCACGTACTCGGTCGTCACCTCGACGAAGCGCGCGCCGGCCTCGACCAAGCGCCGCGCCAGAAGGCAGCCCAGGCCGAAGCGCCCGGTGTCGTAGCGCGCGCGGCTCTCCGGAGCCTCGAGCGAGAGGTCGAAGGCCTTGGCGGCCGGCGAGCTGAGCAGCCGGTGCGCGTTCTCGAGCGAGCGCACCAGCGACTCGCGCTGGTACTCGCTGCCCAGGCGTCCGATCGGGCTCGCCTCCGCCAGCCTCCGCCAAAGCTTGTGCCGATCCTGGAAGCGCGAAGGCTGCATCCCCGCCGGCGGCTGGACGCTCTCGAGCGCGCGGTCGGGATAGGGCACGAGGAACGGCCCGTGCTCGCTGCCCAGGAAGCCGGCCTGGTGGAAGGCCTTCAGCTCCTCGCCCTCGCCGACGTCGAAGCTCTGGCCGACGTCGATGAAGGCCGGGACCGCCGGATCGCGCGGGCCGAGCGTGCGCGCGATCACCGCCCCGATGTGCGGAGCGGCGACGGTCACCGGCGGCGCATAGCCCGTGTGCCAGTGGTACTGGTGGCGCGAGTGCAGGATCTTGCCGAGGTCGCCGGCCGTGTAGGAGCGGATCAGCGTCCCACGGTCCATCACCGAGGCGAGCCGCTCGAGCCCCGCGCAGAAACGCACGCCGTCGAGCGAGGTGTCGATCGAGGGGAAGGTCGTGAGCACCGCGCCGGCCGGCATTCCGGGCTCGAAGGGCGTGTAGCGCTTGGGATCGAAGGTCTCGGTGTGCGGCATCCCGCCGGCCATCCAGAGCACGATCAACGCATCGGCGGTCGGCTCGGGAACAGGCTCGATGTCCTGAGGGGCGCCGCGCGCGCGGCGCGGCTCGCCCGCCGCGAGCGCGGCGAGCGTCGCGACGCTCGCGCCCTTCAAGAGGTCCCGGCGGCTCCAGTCGCTGCGGATCAGCATCGCTTCGCACTCAGTAGAGCTGGAACTCGGGTTGCAACACCAGCGCCCACAGGACGTCTTTCAGGCCGGCCTCCGCCGGCGGGGTGCCGATCGCGGCCGCGGCGAGCGCAAGCTCCTCGTCCGTCGGCTCGCGCTGGAGCGCCTCGCGCCACAGGCGCGAGGCGAGCTCTTCCGTCGTTCCGTCGCCGGCCTGCTCCAGCCAGCGCTGCGCTCCGCGGGCGAGCAGAGCATCGAGCGTCGAGCCATTGGTAAGCTCGAGCGCCTGCAGGGTCGTCGCCGCGCTCGGCCGCGAGGTGACGACCTGCTCGCGGTTCGGCCGCCCGAGAACGCTCTGCAGCCGGTCGGCGGCGACCAGCGCGGCGCGCACGTGCTCGCGGCGCGCGACGTGCTGCTCGAGGAAGTCCGCGAAGCGCGGCCCGAGGCTCCACGGCGCGCCGTCGGCGGTAGCGATCTCTTCCGCCGGCCTCCAAGTCGCGTCATCGAAGCTCGGCTCGCTCCAGCCCGGCGCGGCCGTTCGCGAGCAGATCCACTCCTTGCCGGTCGAGAAGTCCCAGACCTCGCGCTCCTTTTCTCCCTCGCCGACGTCGACTTCCGGAGCGTCGACCAAGGCGTAGAGGAAGAAGCCCGCCGCGCTCGGGCCGCTGTACTCGAGACCGCTCCCGGTCTCGGGGTCGGGCCAGTTGATCGCCTCGGCCGCGATCACGTTCTCGCCGGCGACGAGGTGCGGCGCGAGATCGGCGACCAGCGGCTCCTTCCAGTCGGCGCTCGCCGCGATCTCGACTCCGTTCACGAAGAGCCGGAATTGGTTGTCGCAGGTGGCGAAGAGGGCGGCGCGCGCCGGCCGCTCGGGCAGCTCGATCGTCCTGCGCAGGAACAAGCGGCCTCCTTCGGTCGACTGCGCGGCCTTCGGGTCGTCCCAGATCCAGCGAACGGCCCGGCGCGCGGCCTCGCGCGCTCCCTCGAGCGGCGTGAGCGGCGCCGCGGCCTTCTCGAACCAGGCGCCGGTGAGTTGCGCGACCGCGTCGACGAAGGCCTCGGCGCCCATGCGCTTCACGCCGGGGCCGGTGAAGACGAAGCTGCTCGCGGGCCGCTCGTCCACGCTGACCGAGGGAAGCTGGTACGCGCGCGAGGTGAGGATCCGCTCGAGGGTGTGCTTCAGGTCCCAGCCGTGCTCGACCAAGTCGGCCGCGAGCCACTCGAGCAGCTCGGCGCTCCAGGGTGGCTGGTCCATCTCGTCCTGGGGCTCGACCAACCCGCGGCCCATCAGGCGAGCCCAGAGTCGGTTCACGATGGTTCGCGCCAGGCGCCCGTCCCGCTCCGAGGTCAAGATCTCGGCCAACTGCTCCAGGCGCCGCTCGCGCGAGACGTCCGGATCGATGGCACCGAGCTCGGGCACCAGGAAGGCGGGCTCCGCGAAACGGCCGATCGGCTTGTCGCAGCGGCTCACCTCGAGCGGCTCGGCGGCGAACACGCTCGCGAGCGCGTAGGCGTCGTCGAGCTTCCAGGGGCTGACGAAGCTGTCGTGGCACGAGGCGCACTTCAGGTTGAGGCCGAGGAAGACCTGGGCGACGTTCTGCGCCGCCTGCATCGGCGGCACCTGGCTGGCGCTCACGGTGCCGCGCCAGACGATCCCGTCGACGAAGCCCTGCGCGTCGGGGCCCGGGTCGACCAGCTCGCGCACGAAGCGGTCGTACGGGAGGTCCCGGGAGAGCGCGCCGTAGAGCCAGGTCGTGATCTGCTTGCGCCCGTCGTCGATGTAGCCCGTGCCGGCGTAATCGTTCCGCAACGCGTCGTTCCAGAAGGTGAGCCAGTGCTCGGCGTAGCGCTCGCGGTCCGCCAAGAGCCGCCGCACGAGCCGCTCGCGCCGGCCCGGGTCTCGATCGGCGGCGAACACCTCCAGCTCCTCAGGCGCCGGCAGGAGCCCGATCCCGTCGAGAAACGCGCGCCGCGCGAAGGTGCGCTCGTCCACCGTGGCCGGCGGCGCGAAGCCATGCTCGGCGAAGTACGGCGCGAGCAGCCGGTCGATCGGATTCGCCAGCCCGGGCACCTCGGGCACCTCGGGCGGATCGAGCGGCCAGGCGCGCCGCTCGGGCCCTTCCTCGCGCGCGCCCTCGCCGCCCCAAGCGAGCCCCTGGTCGATCCACGCGCGCAGCACGCCGACTTCCTCGGCCGTGAGCCGCGGGCCCTTCTTCGGCATGACGCGCTCCGGCTCGAGCCCGGCGACCAGCCGCACGAGCAGGCTGTGCTCGCCGTCCCCCAACGCAACTGCCGGCCCGCTCTCGCCGCCCTCCATCGCGCCCTCGCGCGTCTCGAGCACGAGCCCGCCCTTCGCACCGTCCGCGTCGTGGCACGTCCAGCAGCTCCCCTCGAAGATCGGCCGCACGTCCTCCGCGAAGTCGACCCGCCGCTGCGCCGCGGGCGGCAGCTCCTGCGGCGCGCCCGCGTCCTGCGCCGCCGCGAGCCCGAGTAGCCCGAGCGCGACGAGAACCTGGGACGCGGTGCTCTGACTCATGGTTTCACCGAAGGCTGCGATGGGGCCGGGCGACCCAGGCTAGGCGCCCGCGCACCGGAGCGCAACGCGCTCGAGCGAGTGGACTGTGGCAGGGAGATCGACGTGCCATCCACGGATGGCCGCTTCGAGCTTGCCCGATCCTCGCGTGTAGGAAGTCTTCAGCGAGTGCTTGGCGCGCAACGCCATGCGGACCACGAAGCGATCAAGCCCGTCGTGGCAGCCGGATCGGAATCACGCGGTCTGATGGATCGCTCGCCGCGACGACGAAGCGGGGCCGGTGCAAGCGGCCGGCCACCTCTCGGCAGCCGGCCGCCCATGCGCGCTTCAGCGCGCCGTTCCATCGGCGAGCCCGAGCTCGCCGGGCCATATCAAACAGGATGGACGGACCGGAGCTCCTGAGCTCGCGGGTTAGGCTGCGCACCACATCAGTAGCAGCGGCCCAGAGCCGCAAAGGAGCCCGGTCCATGAGCAAGATAGCGAAGTTCGTCGGTCTGGACGTCCACAAGGC
>DATKBQ010000558.1:0-2146 GCA_035546375.1 Planctomycetota bacterium
TTCATGGCGGCGCCCATGATAGCGGGCTCGCTCGGCGCCCCCGTTCCGAGCGATGTATGCCATGCGTATCCCGCTACCCACCCTCGAGGGCCGGCTGCTGCGGCGCTACAAGCGCTTCCTGGCCGACATCGAGCTCGCCGACGGCAGCGTGGTCACGGCGCATTGCCCCAACACCGGCAGCCTGCTCGGCTGCACGACGCCGGGCAGCCGCGTGATCCTGCGCGACACGGGCGAGGGCCGGCGCAAGCTGCGCTACACGTTCCAGTCGATCGCCGTCGGGCGCTCGCTCGTGAACGTCGACACGAGCCTGCCCAACGCCGCCGTGCTCGAGGCGATCGAGCGCGGGCGGATCCCCGAGCTCGCCGGCTACGACCTGGCGCGCCGCGAGGTGCGCTACGGCGCCCGGAGCCGCATCGACATCCTGCTCGAGCGCCGCGGCGGCGAGCGCTGCTACGTCGAGGTCAAGAGCACGACGCTGGCGCGCGGCCGCACGGCGCTCTTCCCCGACGCCGTCACCGAGCGCGGCCGCCGGCACCTCGAGGAGCTGGCGCGCATGGTGGCGCAGGGCCACCGCGCCGTGCAGTTCTTCTTCGTCGGCCGCTGCGACGTCGCGCGATTCGCTCCCGCCGACGATATCGATCCGGCCTATGGTCGCGCGTTGCGCGAGGCGGTGCTAGCCGGCGTGGAGGTGCTCGCTTGGGCCGCGGTGGTGCGCCCGGACAGGCTCGAGCCGCGCCGGCCGCTGCCGGTCGAGCTCGACGGCGCGGCGAGCACGCGGTGAGCCGAGTCGGAGGCGCGGCTGCGCCACGTCCCGGCGCCGGACTTTCGTGCCGGGCGCGACTCCCCCTGGAGCACATGGTGCATAATCCATCCGGGCGAGCCGGCTCGCGTTGGCAAGAGAAGCCGGCCAAGGTCCGAGGACTCGCCGGCTTCGGTGGGCCGCCGGTCGACCCGGCTCGCGTGGTCTCGACCCGCCAAGCTCCTCTCGGAAAGCCACCACCGCCCCAAGTCCCGTGACTCGAACGACTTCCGCCGCTCTCCCGTCCACCCGGCGAGGCCAGCTCCCGCTGCTTGTAGCGCTCTGCGCCGCGCTCGCGGGCTGCGGCGCCGCGACAGGGCCGCGCGAAAACGCCCCGCGCCACGTGATCCTGATCTCCCTGGACACGCTGCGCGCCAGCCGCTGCGGCATGTTCGGCCACCGGCAGCCGACGACCCCCTTCCTCGACTCGCTGGCCGAGCAAGGCGTGCTCTTCGAGAACCACATGGTCAACTCGAACAACACGCTCGCCTCCCACGCCTCGATCCTGACCGGGCTCGTGCCCCTGGCCCACGGCACCTTCGACAGCGGCGAGGAGGGCGGGCGCCGCGCGCTGGCCCCCACCTACCGCACCCTGGCGAGCGAGTTCCGCGCGGCCGGCTTCGACACGGCGGCCTTCACCGCGCACCCGATCTGGCTCGGTCGGGAGTTCGGCCTGGGCAAGGGCTTCGACGTGCTCGAGACCGACTGGGTCGACGCGCCGGCGAACACGCTGCGCTTCCTGCGCTGGTACGACCGCGAGTCTCCCGAGCGCATGTTCGTGCTGCTCCACTACTACGACCTGCACTCCGACACGGAGGCGCGCGGCGCGACCCTTCCCTACGAATCCGATCCGGAGCTGGTCGAGCGCTTCGCGGGGCCCCGGCCGGAGGGCTTCACCGGCTGCGCCTCGGACCCGCCGGACTGGTGCACCTCGCGCTACCTCCAGGCGATCTCCATGGGCCTGGAGCCGCTGCCGCCCGAGCACCTGCGCTACGTGAGCGGCCTCTACGACGCCGGGCTGCGCAAGCTCGACACGGACCTCTCCGAGCTGTTCCGGCAAATGCGCCGCCGGGGGCTGCTCGAGAATGCGCTGGTCGTGATCACGTCGGATCACGGCGAGGCCTTCCTGGAGCACGGACACATGCTCCACGACACCTTCCACGAGGAGATCATGCACGTCCCGCTGATCGTGCTGCCGCCGCCCGCCTGGCGGGTCCAGCCGCGGCGCGTGAGCGACCTGACGCGCTCGATCGACCTCGCGCCGACGCTGCTCGAGCTGGCCGGGCTGCGCCCGATCGGCCAGGGCCAATCGCTGGCGCCGGCCCTCCTGCAAGGAGCGCGCATTCC
>DATKBQ010000559.1:0-2542 GCA_035546375.1 Planctomycetota bacterium
GGCGATCGGCGAGCTCGTGAGCGACGAGGTCAAGCCGCTCGAGCGGCTCAACTACTCGATGCTGCACAACAACCGGCCGCTGTTCGAGAGCCTGATCCTGCGCAAGTTCGTCCCGCAGCGCATGGAGGACGTCTCGGTCGGCGTCGAGCTGCACGTGGGCACCGACAGCTACCCCTTCCGCATGTCGCTCGACCTCGATGAGCCCGTGCACGACCTCAACCGGCTGGTGCGCGTGCCGCTCACCTCGGCCCTCGGGCGCTCGGTGCGCGAGAGCGTGCACACGAGCCTCTTCGTCGAGGTGACCTGGAAGGAGAACGTGCTCTACCGCAACACCCACCGGGTCACGCTCTTGCCGGTGGACGAGTGGCGCGACGACGACTCCGACCGGATCTGGCTGCCCTCGTTCGTCCTGCCGCGCGACCCGGCGGTCGCACGCATCGTCGACGCGGCGCAGCGCTACCTGATGACGCTGCTCGACGACTCCGGCGCGGGCTTCGACGGCTACCAGAGCTACGACCCCGAGGCCGAGGATCCCGGCGAGGCGATCGACCTCCAGGTCCAGGCGATGTGGGCCGCGCTCTCCTACGAGCTGCCGCTGAGCTACATCAACCCGCCGCCGACCTACACCAGCGCTTCGCAGCGCCTGCGCACGCCCTCGCAGGTGATCGACGGGCGGCGCGGGACGTGCATCGACCTCGCGCTCCTGGTCGCCTCGTGCTTGGAGTACGTCGACATCTACCCGGTGATCTTCCTGCTCGAGGGCCACGCCTTCCCAGGCTACTGGCGTAGCGAGGAGGCGCACGAGCGCTTCCAGCGCGTCGACCTGCCCGAGTCCGCGGTCGCGGCCGGCGCGCCCTCGGGCGCCCTGCGCAGCTCCGGCCCGCAGGGGCAGCGCCACGCCTGGTACTTCGAGAAGGAGCACTACGGCGAGATCGTCGCGCTGGTGCGCACGCGGGAGATCGTGCCGATGGAGAGCGTGTGGCTCACCCACCGCGGCGGGTTCTGGGACGCGATCGACGAGGGCACGAAGAACCTGCGCAGCAAGCGCGAGTTCAGCGGCATGCTCGACGTCGTCGTGTCGCGCGACAAGGTCACCCCGCTGCCGATCCGGGAGGAACGAGGATGAGCGCCGGAAAGCGGCCTGCGCCGGAGCGGGCGAGCGAGCGCCACCGCGCGCTGGTCGAGGAGCTGGACGTCGCCGCGCGCGAGCTGGGCGTGCTCTCGCCCGAGCAGGCCATCGAGGGCGAGCCGGCGATCCGCGACCTGCGCCGCAAGCGCCGGCGCGCGGCCGACGACCCGCTCGGGATGCTGACCCTGAGCGAGGTGGACGGCGTGCTCCTGTGGAGCGAGGGGGCGGCCGCTCCGCCGCCGCTCGCCGGCCGCCGCCGCCGCCGCGCGGCGGTCTCGGATGCGCCCGAGGGCGAGGTGATCGCCCAGTACCGCTTCCCCAGGCTCGGCGCGAACCAAGTCAGCTCCTTCCTCGAGGATCTCGACCGCAAGCTGACCCCGCACCAGGGCCTGCGCGTATGGAAGGACGGCCGGCTGAAGCCGGTGGAGGGTCCGGGCGCATCGATGCGGCGCGCCCTGCTCTTCGTGCACGGAACGTTCAGCAGCAACGACCACATGCTGGAGGAGCTGACCTCGACCGAGCACGGCCGCGCCTTCCTGGATCGCGCTGCGAAGCACTACGACGGGATCTACGCCTTCGACCATCCCACCCTGTCGGTCAGCCCGACGATCAACGCCTTCGAGCTGTCGCGCGCCTTCGCCGACGTGCGCGCGCAGGTGGACGTCGTCGCCCACAGCCGCGGAGGGCTCGTCGCGCGCTGGTGGCTGGAAGGGTTCGCCGGGGCAGGGGTCGGCCCGCGCCGGGCGGCGCTGGTGGGCTCGCCGCTCGGCGGCACGAGCCTGGCCTCGCCGGCGCGGTTACGGGCCTCGATGAGCATGCTGACCAACATCGGCAGCGCGCTGAGGATCGCCGGCGCCGGCGCCAGCAGCGTGGCGCCGTTCCTCAGCGTCCCCGTGGCGATCCTGCGGGTCGTGACCTCGATCACGAGCTTCGCAGCGAAGACCCCGGCCTTCGACGCCGCGATCGCCATGGTCCCGGGCCTGGCCTGCCAGTCGCGCGTGCGCAACAACGCCGAGATCGCCGCGCTGCGGCGCGCCCAGGTCTCGCCGCGGCCGGAGTACTTCGCCGTGATCAGCGACTTCGAGCCCGAGGACGTGCGCTGGCGCTTCTGGCAGCGCTTCCGCAAGACCAGCCTCGCCGACGGCGCGGCCGACTGGCTCTTCGACGGCCAGAACGACCTGGTGGTCGACACGCCCTCGATGACCGAGCTCTCCGAGACGCCCTTCCCGGCCGACCGCCTGCTCGACTTCGCGACCAACTCGCGCGTGCACCACGTCAACTACTTCCGCCAGCCCGAGACCCTCGCGAAGCTCGCCGAGTGGTTCGCGATGAATTGACTCCGCGATGGTTCACCACTTTGGCGTACACGCCCCTTACGTGCCGGGGCACGTAAGGGGCGTGTACGCCAAAGTG
>DATKBQ010000560.1:0-36538 GCA_035546375.1 Planctomycetota bacterium
CTTCGCGGCCACGATCGGCACTACGGTGTTCGACGTGAAGGGCGTGCTCGCTTACTCGACCATCTCGCAGCTCGGCTTCATGGTCGCCGCCGTGGGCCTGGGCGGGGTCGTGGCCGGCATGTTCCACATGCTGACGCACGCCTTCTTCAAGGCCTGCTTGTTCCTGTGCGCGGGCAGCGTGATCCACGGCTGCCACCACGAGCAGGACATGCGCCGCATGGGCGGCCTGCGGCGCTTCATGCCGGTGACCTTCGCCTGCATGCTGGTCTCGACGCTGGCGATCTCGGGCCTGCCCTTGTTCTCGGGGTTCTACTCCAAGGACAAGATCGTGATGGCGGCCTTCGAGTCGAACCTGGCGCATTTCAGCGGAGCCAACCTCTTCGCGGCGATCGCGCTGCCCGCGGCGGCGGCCTTGACCGCCTTCTACATGTTCCGGCTGATCTTCATGACCTTCTTCGGCGAGTATCGCGGCCTGGCCGTCGCGCATGCGCCCGCCGCCGGCTACGGCCACGAGCCGATCGAGCACGGACTTTCTGCGAAGGAGGAGGCCGGCTCCGCCGTCTTCCATGCCGCCCACGACCGCGAGGAGATCACCGAAGCGCTGTCCGAGGCGCACCCCCCGCCCGGGGAGCACGCGCACGACCACGGCCAGCACCTGCCGCACGAGTCACCGTGGCCGATGACCGTCGCGCTCTCTGCGCTCGCGCTGCTCGGGATCTTCGGCGGGCACCTGTGGCTGAACGGCGACCTGCTCGGGTCGCACACCTGGTTCGAGACCGTGGTGACGCCGGAGCGGCTCTATGGAGCGCCGGTCGCCGCGGCGATCGCCCGCGAGGTCTCGCCCGAGGTCGAGCACCAAGCGCACACGCTGGCGCTCGCCGTCTCGCTCTCGGTCGCGCTGCTCGGCATCCTGGTCGCCTGGCTCGTCTACGGGCGCGGCTGGCAGCGGGCGCAGGCGATCACCGCGCGGGTCACCGGCGCCCTCGGCGAGGCCTACCACGCCGTGGCGCGCAAGTACTACATCGACGAGCTGGTGAACGCGGGCGCCGTCCGCGGCTCGATGCTGCTCGCCGCCGGCCTGACCCTGTTCGACCGCCACGTGATCGACGGGCTCGTGAACCTGGCCGGGCGCACCGGCCGCTCGATCGGGTTCTTCTCCGGCTGGTTCGACCGCATCTTCGTCGACGGCGCGGTGAACGGCGTCGCGCTCCTCACCCAGGCCTTCGGATCCCTCGTGCGCCTGTTCCAGACCGGCAGGGTCCAGCAGTACGCCGCCTTCGCCGTCGCCGGCGGCCTGGCGGTCGCCGCCTGGCTGATCCTGCTCTGATCCCACACCACCTCCAGCATGCAAGAGCACATCCTCTCCTGGATCACCTTCGTCCCGCTGATCGGCATGGCGGCGATCCTCTTCCTGCCGGGAACGGCGAAGAGCGCCATCAAGGCCGTCAGCCTCGCGGCGACCGCGATCCCCTTGGTGCTCGCGACCTGGCTCTACTTCGGCCTGTTCGACAAGACCTCGGGGGAGCTCCAGTTCGTCGAGAACGCCGCCTGGATCCGCACGATCGGCGCGAACTACCACTTGGGGGTCGACGGGCTCTCGCTGGCGTTGATCTGGCTGGCCACGCTGCTGCTCTTCATCGGCGTTCCGGCGAGCTTCGGGATCGAGCGCGCGGGAAAGGCCTACTACGCCCTGCTCCTGCTCCTGGAGGTCGGGATCGTCGGCGTCTTCGTGGCGCTCGACTTCTTCCTCTTCTACGTCTTCTGGGAGATCATGCTGCTCCCCATGTACTTCCTGATCGGGATCTGGGGCGGGCCCAGACGGGAGTACGCGGCGATCAAGTTCTTCCTCTACACGCTGGCCGGCTCGGTCCTGATGCTGGTCGCGATCGTCGCGCTGAGGCTGGACAGCGGGACGTTCGACATCCCGCGCATGACCGCGCTGGCGCAATCGGGACAGCTCACCGGCGCGAACCTCGGGGCAGGCCAAGGCGCGCTGCTCGGCATGGAGTTCACGACCTGGGTCTTCTGGTTCCTGTTCGTGGGCTTCGCGATCAAGGTGCCGGTGTTCCCGTTCCACACCTGGCTGCCCGACGCCCACGTCGAGGCGCCGACGCCGATCTCGGTCATCCTGGCCGGGATCCTGCTCAAGCTCGGCGGGTACGGCATGCTGCGCGCGTGCTTCCCGATCGTCCCCGACGCTTTCAGGAGCTTCGCCCTGGCGCTGGCGATCCTGGGCGTGATCAACATCGTCTACGGCGCTTTCGTCGCGCTGGGGCAGACCGACTTCAAGAAGATGGTCGCCTACAGCTCGGTGAGCCACATGGGCTACGTGCTGCTCGGCATGGCCGCCCTGACCCAGTGGGGGATGGAGGGCGCGGCGCTGCAGATGTTCAACCACGGGACGTCGGCGGCCGTCCTGTTCCTCGTCGTCGGCGTGATCTACGACCGAGCGCACCACCGGGACCTCAACGGGTTCGGCGGGCTCTCGCAGGTCGCTCCGCGCTACTGGGCGCTGACCACGCTGGCCTTCTTCGCCGCGCTGGGCCTGCCTGGACTGGCCGGGTTCGTCTCCGAGGCGATGACGCTGATCGGCGCCTTCCAGGCCGACGACAAGACCTTCCAGGTGCTGGTCTTGATCTCGGTCCTGGGGATCGTGTTCACGGCGGCCTTCCTGCTCTGGGCCATGCAGCGCGTCTACCTCGGCCCGCTCAACCCGAAGTACGCCAAGCTGACCGACATCAACGCGCGCGAGGTGTTCTGCCAGGCGCCGCTCTTGTTCCTGTGCGTCGCGCTCGGCGTGATGCCCTGGTACCTGCTCGACTGGATGCGGCCGAGCGTGGAGAACCTGGTGCGCCTGCTCTCGGGCGGGGCGCAGGGCTAGACGTCTTGGCCCGCAGGAGCATCCAGAATGAATCAAGCTTTCAGGGCCAAGACGGCTAGCTCGCGGCACGCGGCCGCAGGCCGCATGTGCCGCAGCCGCGCCAGCAGGCGCGGCGCGTGCATCGGTTTCCGGAAGTCTTGCCTTGGCGGCCGACGTTCTACCTCGAGCGATGCTCTTCGGGCTGGGGTAGAACCCCGCTAGACCCGCAGAACGAACCGTGAACGAAGCCTACCTCGCCGGCCTGACGGCCCTCGCGCCGGAGATCGCCTTGACGGCGACTGCGTTCGCGGTCCTGGTCTTCGACCTGCTGACGCGCGGGCGCGACTCGCGCCGCTCCGGATGGCTCTCGCTCGCGGGCCTGGCGGTCACCGGCCTCCTGCTCGCCGGCCAGTGGGACCTCGAGCGGCAGACCGTCTTCGGCATGGTCACGGTCGATCGCTTCGGCAGCTTCTTCAAGCTCTTCACGGTCGCCGCGGTCGCGGTGGTCGTCCTGTTCGTGATGCACGACCGCCGCGAGCGGCGCCACGGGATCGGGGAGTACTTCTTCCTCCTGCTCGGGGCCGCGATCGGCGTGTTCTTCATGGTCAGCACGAACAACCTCCTGCTGCTCGTCCTCGGCCTGGAGCTCTTGAGCCTGGCGTCGTACTCGCTGGCCGGCTTCCACAAGGGCGACCGGCGCTCGGCCGAGGCGTCGATGAAGTACGTGATCTTCGGCGGCCTCTCGACCGGGATCATGCTCTACGGGATCAGCCTGCTGTACGGCTTGACGGGCACGCTCGATCTCCGGCTGATGGGCAGCGGCGGCGCCGAAGGCGTCGGACTCGCCCACCAGCTCTCGGTCAGCCCGGTGCCGCTGGGGATCGCGGTGGTGCTGGTCTTGGCCGGATTCGCGTACAAGGTCTCGGTCGCGCCGTTCCACTTCTGGGCGCCGGACGTCTACGAGGGCGCGCCCACGCCGGTCACCACCTTCCTGGCGGTGGCGAGCAAGGCCGCGGGATTCGGGGCGCTCCTGCGCTTCCTCGGGGCGCTGTTCATGGCCGACGGCGTGCAGCAGAGCGTCGCCGACTACGGCGCGCGCATCGGGCTCCTGCTCGCGGCGCTCTCGGCGATCACGATGACACTCGGCAACCTGGCCGCGGTGCGCCAAGCGAGCCTCAAGCGGATGCTCGCCTACTCGTCGATCGCCCACGCGGGCTACGTCCTGATCGGGCTCGCCTGCATGACCCACACGGGGTTCACGGCGGCGATGTACTACCTCGCCGCCTACTACTTCATGAACCTCGGCGCCTTCGGCGTGCTGCTCTACTTCGAGGGCCTGACCGGATCCGACGCGATCGAAGACCTCCAGGGCCTGGGGTTCCGCACGCCGGTGGTCTCGGTGGCGATGGTGGTGTTCCTCGTCAGCCTGACCGGGCTCCCGCCGACCGTCGGCTTCTTCGGCAAGTACCTCTTGTTCATCGAGGGCTGGGACGCGGGCCTGGGGTGGCTGGTCGTCGTCGCCGCGCTGAACAGCGTTATCAGCCTCTTCTACTACTTCCGCGTCGCCAAGGCGCTGTTCCTGGCGCGGCCCTCGGAGCGCGAGCTCGTCCCGCAGCCGGTCCTCGCCGGCTTCCTCGCGATCCTCGGCGCCGGGACCGTGCTGTTCGGGCTCTACGTGACTCCCTTGCAGCACTGGGCGAGCCGCAGCCTCGATATCCTCGAGGCATGGAGCCGCTCGAGCTGAGGAAACGCTACAAGGGAGGCCGAATGTTCCAGATCGCAGCCCTCGGATGGATGGAGTTGCTCTCCGTGGCCCTGGTCGCGGCCGTCGCGAGCGGGGCGGTGGTCCTCGTGGCGCGCGGGCGCCGCTGAAGGACCTGAGCTCGGCCGGGGCGGTCGCCCCGGCGCGAAACCTCAGCCAGCCGGCCTCGCCGGCTTCTCGCCGTGGATCCAGAGACTCCCCGCCGCGTGCACCGCGCGGCGCGTCTCCCAATCGGGGTAGCAAACCGAGGGCACGAACGAGGCCGGATCGCCGGGCCCGCGCGAATCGACGACGCGCGCGAGCCGCATGCCGGCGAAGCCCGCCCGCTCGAAGGCTTGCCTCCAGCCCGCCTCGGAGAGCCGATGCATCGCGACGCCGGTGAAGCAGCTCCACTGGGCGGTCGCGGCGCTCTCCTCGTAGTAGTCGACGACGACCTCCAGCGATCCGCCGGGCGCAAGCACCCGGAAGGCCTCGCCGAGAGCGCGGTCCAGGTCGACCGCGTAGTACAAGGCCTCCATCGAGAACACCCGATCGAAGCTGGCCTCCGCGAGCGGCAAGCGCTCGAAGGGCGCGACCTCGTAGCGCGCGCGGATCGTGAACGAGTGCAAGGCCTCGGCGCGCTCGACCATCGCCGGCGAGACGTCGATGCCGACGGCCGACACGCCTGGCGCCGCGCGCGCCAGGAGCCGCGTCGCCCAGCCGTTCCCGCAGCCGAGGTCGAGGATCCGCTCGCCGGGCCGGATCGCGAGCCGATCCAGCACCTGGCGAACGACGTCGCCATGCTCGCGCTCCATCGAGCCGTCGCGGCCCTCGGCCGCCCAGCCGTCGAAGGTCTTCGCGAGGGTTTCGTGGCTCATGGTCGCCGAGCGGCGAGGATACAGTAGACGGCGTCCTGCGCGCGATGCCCACCGCGAACCAAGAGCCCCAGCGGCCCCGGGGCCTGATCCCAACGCGTGGGCCATGGGTCCGCAAGCTCAACGCGTGGCGCAAGCGCAGCCCGCTCAACCCCTACTGGATCGAGCTGTCCTGCTTGCTCCGGACCGCCGAGGCGCTCGCCCCGCACGCGCGCGGCCGACTCTTGGACGTCGGCGTCGGCGAGCGGCCGTACGGCGCGCTGTTCGCGCGGCACGTGAGCCGCTACGTAGGCCTCGAGTACCCGCCGGTCGCCGACAACCTGCACCCGGAGATCTGGGACCGGCTGGAGGAGATCCGCGGCGTGGTCGACGTGTTCGGCGACGGCCAGCGGCTGCCCTTCCGCGACGGGTCCTTCGGCACGCTGCTCTCGCTCGAGGTGCTCGAGCACGTGCCCGACCCCGACCGCTGCCTGGCCGAGTTCGCGCGCGTGCTCGAGCCCGGCGGGCGCCTGCTGATCAGCGTCCCCTTCGCGGCCCCGCTGCACCAGCTCCCCTTCGATTTCTACCGCTTCACCCCGCGCGGGATCGAGACCCTGCTCCAGCGCAACGGCTTCGAGGTCGAGCGCATCGAGCCGCGCGGGAACTTCGCCTCGGCGGCGGGATCGACCCTGAGCCACTACATCCTGCGCGCGCTGGGCGCCAGCGGCCGCCACCACGACGGGAGCGTGACCGTGAGCCGCTGGCGGGCGCCACTCGTCCTGCCGCTGATCGCGCTGGTGCAGCTCTTCTTTGGCCTCGCCGCGCGTTTCTCGCGCGACGAGACGTTCTGCCTCGGCTACGGAGTCGTGGCGCGCAAGGGCGCCGGCGCGAGCCGCTCGAGCAGCCGATCGAGCGGCTCCAGGGTGCGCTCCCAGTCGTAGCGCTCCTCGACCAGGCGCCGCCCGCGCATTCCCAGGGCGCGCGCGCCGGCGGGGTCGGCGAGTAGGCCGCGGACCGCTTCGGCCTCGGCCTCGGCGTCGTCCGCGACGAGGTAGTGCTCGCCCGGCGTGCCCTCGATCCCCTGCGTCGCCGCCGTCGTGCCCACGACCGGCAAGCCCATGGCGAGCGCCTCGAGCACCTTGTTCTGGATCCCGCGCGCGATCCGCAGCGGCGCGACGGCGACCGACGCGCGGGCTAGCCAGTCGCGGGTGTCGGGGACGAAGCCGGTGACCTCGACCGCGCGCAGGCGCGCCAGGCGGCGCACCCTCGGCGTCGGATGCGCTCCGACGATCGAGAAGTGCGCCGAGGGGAAATGCTCGCGCACGCGCGGCAGGACCTCGTGCGCGAAGTGCACGCAAGCGTCGGCGTTCGGCAGGTAGTCCATGACGCCGGTGAAGACGATATGACCGGGCTCGGATCGCTCCGGCGCCGGGGCGAAGCGCTCGAGGTCGACGCCGTTGCGCACGACGATCGAGCTGGCGCCGGGCACCGCGCGCTGGAAGACCTGCTGCTCGAGCGGCGTGCAGAAGACGTTCTCGGAGAAGCTCCGCGCGATCCGCCGCTCGAGCTCGAGCAGCGTGCGCTGCTCGCGGCGGTAGATCCAGCGCGCCGGCCCGCGCGAGCGCTCCGCGTACTGGCGCCACTTGTCGGAGTCCAGCTCGGCGAAGTGCATCACCCGCAGCAGGCCGGCGTGCCGCTCGAGGAACGCGCCCATGGACGAGGAATAGGCGTAGGCGAGCTCGGCGCGCGGCACGAGCCGGTCGACCTCCCCCTGGAGGCGCGGCGAGCCGTACACGCCGAGCGTCAGCGGCCTCGTGGTCAGGAGCAGGGGCAGCGAACGCAGCTTCGCGCCGCGGCGCAAGGGGACGGCGACGGTCGGGACGCCGAGCCGCTCCAGCTCGCCCGCCGCGCGCAGGTCGTCCTCGCCGTGGGCGAAGGCGACGCAGGTGACCTCGTGCGCGCGCCGCATCCGCTCGATCAGCCTCCAGGTCGTGATCTTGTCGCCGCGGTTGGGCGGATAGGGAACGCGTTGGGAGAGGAACAGGATCCTCACTGCGCGTATCCGAGACTCTGGAGCACGGCGCGCTCGCGCGGATCGAGCGGCCGCGTCGAGAGCGGGATGCGCAGGTCCTGGACCAGGCCTTCGAGGCGCTCGAAGACCTCCGGCCGCTCGAGTGCGAGGCCGAGGTAGACCGCCTGGCAAGCCGTCCAAGCTGGAGCCGCGCGCATCGCACGTGGAACCAGCCGCGCGAGCAGCGCCACGGCCAGGCCGAGGAGTGCGCACACGGCGAGCGTGGCGGCGGTGGCTACGACGACTTCGCGCGCCGCGGGCGCGGCGCGCCCGGCGTGCCACGCGAGATCGACGAGCCCGATCGCGGTCGCCGCGAGCACGAAGCCGGCGAGCGAGTTGCGGCGCGCGCTGCTCCGCTGGGCAGTCAAAACGGCATGTCCTCGGGCCGGATCTCCGCCGCGGCGGCCTGCGGGCGGGGCTCGAGGTCGCCCTCGCGCTCCCAGAACTCGAGGTCGAGGCCGCGGCGGCGCAGGTCGGCGAGCATCTCCATGTGAGCCAGGGCCTGGTGGACGCAGCGGCTGGTGTCCTCGGCTATGAATCGGGCGGCGCCGGACGCTTCCCCGTCCTCGCCCGAGCGCGCGAAGATCCCTGCGAGCGGCAGCTCGGCGAGGAACGGCCGCTGGCGGGGCTGGAGGATCCGACCGTCGAGGATGAAGACCGCCCCTCGGTCGCTCTCGCGGCGCATGAGGCGGCCGAAGCCCTGGCGCAGCTTGCCGAGGGCGCGCGGCAGGTAGATCCTCCGTCCCTGCTCGGCGACGCCCAGCGCGGCGCATTGGGCGTGGTGGTAACGATCGGGCACGCCGTAGGGCAGCTTCACGATCACCAGGTACTCGAGCGTCTCGCCCGGGAAGTCGGCGCCGTACCAAAAGGTGTCGACCCCGAGCAGGATCGAGTCGACCCGCGAGCGGAAGAGCTGGCCGAGCTCCTCCTTCGTGGTGCCGGGCATGTTCTGGTACCAGAACGGGATGCGGCGGGCGCGGAAGAACCCGGTCAGCTCCTCGCCCGTGCGGCGCACGTCGTCGGCGTTGGTGAACAGGACCAGCATGCGGCCGCGCGTGCGCTCTCCGAGGAAAGCGATGAAGCGCCGCACGTAGTCGCGGAACGCGTCGCGCGCGGAGGCGTACGGCGGCGCATCGCGCGGCACGCAGACCACGACCCGGCCGTAGTCGAACGGATCCGGCGCGCGGAAGCAGCGCACGGCGCACGGCTCGCGCTCCTCGTCGGGGGCGGGCTCCGCGGCTCGGTCCAGGCCGAGATAGCCGCGCGCGCTGTCGAAGCCGCCGCGCATCCAGGTCGTGGCCGAGATCAAGACCGCGCCGGAGAGCTGCGGGTAGTAGTTCCGGCCCAGGTACTCGTTCGGCAAGAGGACGCGCGCCGCGAGCACGTCCACGCCGCGGCCATCCTGCTCGACGTCGTAGAAGGTCTCGGGCCGGAATGCGGGCCGGCCGTCGCGCAGTGGCAGCCAAGCGAGCAGCGCCGTATGCGACTCGACCAGGTCCGTGCGGGCCAGCTCGAGGGCGCGGCGCAGCCGGGGCATGCCGCGCGCGGGCACGCTGTCGAGGCACGACGCGAGGCTGGCCAGGGCGACGTCGAGATTCCCCAAGGCCGAGGCCAGCTCGCGGTGCGCCTCCAGGAGCTCGCCCGCGCCCGCCAGCTCCTCGTGTGCCAGCACGTACTCGCGGAGCAGCGAGTGCTCGTCGCGCTCGCTGCGGCGGCGGCGAGCCTCCTCGCGCCAAGCCTTGAAGTCCTGAAGCGCGCCGCACAGCCGCTCCAGGGCTCCCGACGCCGCGGCCACGCTCGCGGTCGCCTCCTCCAGCTCGCGGTGAGCCTCGGTGCCGGGCAGGACGCTGCGCTGGAGGCGGTCGAGCGGCGCGCGCGAGGTCTCCTTCCCGCCCTGGCGCAGGCGCGCCAGGAACTCGCGCAGCGCCCGCGTCGACAGCTCGTGGCTCCAGGCGGCATGGGCCTGCTCGTGCAGGTGCTCGCACTCGTCGAACACCAGGCGCTTGAAGAAGGTCTGCCGCGCCAGCGCGAAGGAGTGGTTGGTGATCACCACGTGGCTGCGCTCGGCGCGCTCGCGCGCCAAGTCGGCCGCGCAGGTCTCGCGGTCGCCGGTGAGCGTGCAGCAGCCGGAGTGCGCGCGGACCGTGCGCACGAGCGACTCGAAGGCGCGCTGGGCCGGCGCGCGCGGCGCCGGGCCCCGCGTGAGCGCGAAGCGCGCCGGGAAGCGGTCGAGGTCGCCGCTGTCGTCGGTCATCGCGAACAGCGCGAGCGCGGTCCATGCGAGCCATGGCTCGGGCGGATCCTCGTCTGCTGGGACGTGCAGCCGCAGCGCCCGCCAGCAGAGGTAGTTCGCGCGGCCCTTGAGCAGGCTGGCCCTCGGCCGCTCGGCGAGGCCGGAGCGCGCCAGCGCCGCCAAGGCCCGCGGCACTTCGATCTCCATGGCCTGCTCCTGCAGCGCGCGCGTGTAGGTCGAGACCCCGACGCGCACGCCGTGGCGCATCGACCAGAGCAGGGCGGGCACCAGGTAGGCGAGCGTCTTGCCGGTGCCGGTCGGCGCGTGCACGAGCAGGAGCTCGCGCCCGCCGAGCGTGCACGCGACCTCGCGCGCCACTTGGTGCTGGCCGGCACGGTAGGTGCGCGGCAGGCCGCTCGCCTCGAAGAGGGCGGGCAGGTGGACCTGGAAGGCGTCGTCGAGCCGGCGCATGTCCTCGGCGTCGAAGGCAGCCGGGTCATGGGGCGCGCGGAGATCCGGCGGCAGCTTGGATTGGAGCTGCCACTCGCGCTGCAGCGTGGCGCAGCGGGGCTGCAGCGCGTCGATCTCGCTCCGCACCGCGAGCTGCGGGTCGTCGGCCGCGCTCCCGAGGGCGGCGCCGAGTCGGCCGTCACAAGACTCCACCTGTGCGAACAGCTCTCCGGTCCCAGACGAGGGATGCTGGAGCAGCATCAGGGCCATGCCCAGGCGCTCGGCCAGCTCGGGCTCCCTCTCGCGAAGCCCGCGCCAAGCACAGAGGTATCCCGCGGACGCGAGCCGCAGCACCGGCTGGGGCAGCGCGAGGAATCGCCCGGCGAGCTCGGCGAGCTCCTCCTGCAGCTCGCGCGGGCCCAGGTCCGGCTTGGCGGCCGGCAGGGCGCGCCCCGGGAAGCACAGGCTCGCGATCTCGGTGATGCCGATCGCCGCCGCGGCGCCTTCGCGCGAGCCGCACAGGTGATGGCGCCAAGCGTCGAAGGTCTGGGCGTCGGGGACGACGAGCGGGCCCTGTCCGATGAACTCGAGCAGGCCGGCGAAGGCCTCCGCGGCAGGCGGCGCGCCGGCCAGGTCCGAGCCGCTCACGCCGTACTCGCGCAGCATGCGCGCCGTGGCCGGGTCGCCGTCGCGACCTTCGAAGGGCCGGCAGAAGCGATCGAAGCTCTCCCAGCCGCCCTCCGGCGAGCGGCGCAACCCGCGCACGCGGAAGACTCCGTCCAGGGTCGTGTCGGGGCCTGTGGCCCAGACCGTCGCAAAGGCGCTGGTTCGCGCGGGCGTACACCTGTCCCAGGGAAGCCCCTCGGCCTGCTCGGGCCGTGCGTCGGTCGGCAAGGGGGCCATGGCCCGCAGATTAGACGACCGCCGCGCCCCGCCCGCGGCGCGGGGAAAAATCGGGTCCGCGCGGCCGGGGCCGCCCAACTGGCTTGTGCGAAACGACTTGGATCGAAAGCCTCGCGTGCGCGCGTGCGCGCGCGTGGCGGCAGCCGCCGTCGCGACCTAACGCTTTATATCGCAAAAGGTTCCATCCGTGCAGCCGTCGCGCCGTTGGCGCCTGGCCGGCGCGCACGCTTCCGTGGGCGCCGAGCTTGACTGGCCCCGCGTCCACCTTATCTATGGCCCCTCCCGCCCCGCCGTCGGGCACGCGATGAGTCCCACCCCCAAGAAGACGCCGGCCGAGAAGCCGCGACCGCGGACCCGCGCTCCCTCGCGAGCGAAGGCCTCCGCCAGGAAGGCGCCCTCCGGCGACGCCGCCGGCGAGGAGTCTTCCGCCGAGGCTCCGCGCGGCCGCGGGAAGTCCCTGGTGGTCGTCGAGAGCCCGGCCAAGGCGCGCACGATCAACAAGTACCTCGGCAGCCGCTTCGTGGTGAAAGCCTCGATGGGGCACGTGCGCGACCTGCCGAAGGGGCGCTTGGGCATCGACCTCGAGCACGGCTTCGAGCCCGACTACATGACGATCCGCGGCAAGGCCAAGGTCGTCTCCGAGCTGAGGCGCCTGGCGCACTCGGCGGACGCGGTCTACCTCGCGCCCGACCAGGACCGCGAGGGCGAGGCGATCGCTTGGCACCTCTCCGAGCTCCTCGACGAGGCCGATCGCGCGAAGGTCCAGCGGGTCACGTTCAACGAGATCACGAAGAACGCGATCCTGAAGGCCTTCGAGCATCCGGGCACGCTCGACATGGCCAAGGTCGACGCCCAGCAGGCGCGGCGCGTGCTCGACCGGATCATGGGCTACAAGCTCAGCCCGCTGCTCTGGAAGAAGGTCGCCAAGGGTCTCTCGGCAGGCCGCGTGCAGTCGGTCGCCGTGCGCCTGATCGTCGAGCGCGAGCGGGAGATCCGCGCCTTCGTCAAGGAGGAGTACTGGCGCGTCACGGCCCAGTTCGACGAGGGCGGGAAGCCGTTCCACGCCGAGCTGCGGCGCCTGGGCGAGAAGCGCATCGACAAGAACCTGGACGAGCGGGCCGCGCGCGCGGTGGTCGAGGCGATCGGCGGCGATCCGCTCGAGCTCGCCGAGCTGGAGGAGAAGCCGAAGACGCGGCCGACGACGCCGCCCTTCACGACCTCGCAGCTCCAGCAGAAGGCCTCGACGATGCTGCGCTTCTCGGCCAAAAAGACGATGACGCTCGCGCAGCGCCTCTACGAGGGCAAGGACGTACCTGGCGAGGGCTCCGTGGGCCTGATCACGTACATGCGCACCGACTCGATGCGTGTCTCGGAGGATGCGCTCGCCGGCGCGCGCAAGCTGATCGGCGAGCGCTTCGGGAGCGAGTACGTGCCCGACAAGCCGAACTACTTCCGCAGCCGTGCGGGAGCGCAGGAGGCGCACGAGGCGATCCGCCCGACCGACGTGGAGCGCACGCCGGACAAGCTGAGGGGCGCCCTGAGCGACGACGAGCTGAAGCTCTACACGCTGATCTGGAACAAGTTCGTGGCCAGCCAGATGGCGCCCGAGCGCTCGAACGTGACCACGGCCGTCTTCGTCCACGGCCAAGCGCGTTTCGTGGCCCAGGGGGAAGTGCTGGTCTTCGACGGCCATACGCGCGTCTTCAACCCAGGCAAGGGCGAGCGCGAGGACCAGGAGCTGCCGACAAGCCTGCGGCGCGGCGAGCGCTACCGGCCCACGAAGATCGACTCGACCCAGCACTTCACGCAGCCCCCGCCGCGCTACTCCGAAGCGACGCTGGTCAAGGAACTGGAGAAGAAGGGCATCGGACGCCCCTCGACCTATGCGGCGATCATCTCGACCATCCAAGAGCGCGGCTACGTCACCCTCGAGAGCCGGCGCTTCAAGGCGACGGAGCTCGGCGAGGTGGTCACCGACCAGCTCGTGCTGCACTTCGCCGACATGATCAACACCGAGTTCACCGCGCGCATGGAGGGCGATCTCGACCGCATCGCGAGCGGCGAAGAGGCCTGGCGCAGCGTCGTGCAGACCTTCCACGAGATCTTCTCCCGCGATCTCGAGCGCGCCGAGCTGGAGATGAAGAACCTCAAGCGCGAGCCGACGCTTTCCGATCGGCTGTGCGAGAAGTGCGGCGCGCCGATGGCGGTGCTCTTCAACAAGCGCGGCAAGTTCCTGGGCTGCTCGCGCTATCCCGAGTGCAAGAACACGATGCCGATGGAGGGCCCGCGCGAGAGCGCCGAGACGATCCCCACCGACAAGCTGTGCGAGAAGTGCGGCAAGCCGATGGTGATCCGCACCGGCAAGCGCGGGCGGTTCATCGCCTGCACGGGGTTCCCGCGCTGCAAGAACACTGCCTCGGTCGACGAGCAGGGCAACGTGATCGAGCCCGCCCAGACCGGGATCGCGTGCGACAAGTGCGGCTCGCCGATGGTCGTCAAGGGCTCGCGGCGCGGGCCCTTCCTCGCCTGCTCGGCCTTCCCGCGCTGCCGCAACGCCAAGCCGCTCCCCGAGGAGCTGCGCGAGAAGCCCGAGCCGACCGGCGAGGCCTGCGAGAAGTGCGGCGCCCCGATGGTGCGGAGGACTTCGCGCTGGGGGAAGCCGTTCCTGGGCTGCTCCGCGTACCCCACTTGCAAGAACACCCGCGAGCCGGCTGCGGCCCCCTCGCCCGACGCTTCCCAGGAGGGCGCGGCGGTGCCCGCCTCGGGGTCCGACGCGGACGGCGACGGCTCGAAGCCCTGAGCCCTGAGACCGGCAAGGCGTGCGGCGGCGCCGCTCCGAGCGCTCGCGTCCGGTCGCGCTGCGCCGCTCTCGACCTCGGCCCGCGGGGCCCTTACGATGTCGGTCCCACCGACGAATTCTGGGGTACGCTCCGGTGGACCGACACCGCACTTCCCCCGCGACGGCCCACGGATGGAAACCTCGGAAATCCAGGTCGATGGCTACGAGAAGGTCGTGCGCTGCCGCGACCAGGCGTCGGGGCTGCACGCGCTGATCGCGGTCCACGACACCACCCTGGGTCCGGCCCTCGGCGGCATGCGGATGCTGCCCTACGTCTCGGAGGACGAGGCGCTTTTCGACGTCCTGCGCCTCGCCAAGGGCATGACCTACAAGTCGGCCGTGGCCGAGACGGGCTTGGGGGGCGGCAAGTCGGTCATCCTCGGCGACCCGGCGACCATGAAGAGCCCGGCGCTCTTCCGCGCCATGGGCCGCTTCATCGAGACCCTGGGCGGGCTCTACATCACCGCCGAGGACATGAACATCGGGATCCCCGACCTGGAAGAGGTGCGCAAGGAGACCCGCTGGGTGACCGGCCTCTCCCGCGAGTCAGGCAGCTCGGGAAACCCCAGCCCCTACACCGCGCGCGGTTGCGTCGAGGGCATGCGCGCGGTCTTGGAGGAGTGCTTCAGGACCCCCTCCTTCGAGGGCCGGCGCATCCTGCTCCAGGGGGTCGGGGCGGTCGGCGGACGGATGGCGGTGATGCTCAAGGAGCGCGGGGCCGAGGTCCTGATCTGCGACATCGACGAGCGCCGCGCGGACCGGCTGAGCGACGAGCACGGCTTGGTGGTCGTCCCCGACTGCGACCACCTGGGGGTCGAGTGCGACGTCTACGCCCCCTGCGCCCGCGGCGCGACGATCAACGACGAGACGATCCCCCGGCTGCGCTGCGCCGCGGTCGCCGGGTGCGCCAACAACCAGCTCCTCGAGCCGCGCCACGCGGACCTCTTGCGCGAGCGCGGCATCCTGTACGCGCCCGACTACGTGATCAACGCGGGCGGGATCATCAACGTCGCTGCCGAGCTGCGCCCGGGCGGGTACGACGAGGCTTACGCCCTGCAGCGCATCGACCGCATCTACGGCAATCTGAAAAGGGTCTTCCAGATCTCGCGCAACGAGGACATCTCGACCCGCGACGCGGCGGCGCGGCTGGCGGAGCAGCGCCTGGCCGCAGGGCGCGGGGCGAAGAGCCCTTCCTGACGCGAGATCCCCGCGGCAGGTGCCGCGGTTCGGGCTAGTCGCGCCGCAGGAAGTCGACCAGGTCGCGCTCGAGCGCCGCGAGCCCGTACTCGGGCACGGTGAGGCAGCGGTAGATGATCCGCGACAGCGGCTCGGGCGTGTTCGGGTTCAGGTCGCGCGGCGGCGGATAGCTCAGGAAGTACGACAGGCTGAGCCGCTCCACCTCCCCGCCTTGCTCGCGGCCGGAGAAGGCCCAGGGCACCTCGTCGAAGGGCAGGACGCCGGTCAGGATCTCGTAGAGCATCACGCCGATGCCCATGACGTCGCCCTTCGATTCGCGAAGCAGGAGCGGGTTGTAGTGCGGCGTCGTGGTGATCACGCCGCGCTCGCCCGGACGCAGGGCCGGGTCGACCATGATCATCGAGCCCGAGGGCTTTACGATCAGGTTCTCGGGCTTCAGGTCGCCGTGGTAGGTCAGCTCGCCGGAGCGCTCGAGCTTGAGAAGCGCGCGCACGATGGTCAGGAACCAGTTGAGCCGGATGCCGTCCAGGGCGCGGATCTTCTCGCGCAGGGTCTTGCCGCGCACGTAGTCCATCACGACCACCGAGCGGCCCTCGTGCACGAACGCGTCGCGCACCCCGACCAGGTTCTGATGGCGCGCGGCGCCGAGCATCTCGCCCTCGCTGCGCACCAGGAGGTCGATCTCGTGGGCATCGAGGAAGTCGATGCGCGCGCCGTCTTTGCGGAAGAAGACCGCCTCGGCCGGCGTCTCGTCCGGGCTGATCCCTTCCGGTCGGCGCTCGCTCGTGACGTCGAGGAAGCGCGTCACGTAGCGCCCGCCGCCCGCGACGTCGCCGACCTTGAGCGCCACCTTGTCCCCGTTCGCGTCGTTCGCCAGGTAGATCAGGGCGAAGCCGCCGCGCGCGAGGAACTCCTGCACTCGGTACGCTCCGAGGTACTCGCCTGCTGCCAGCTTGATCATGCTCGTCCGGGGGCTTCGAGGGTGGAGGACTCCCGCGGGGCGCCCGCGGCAGGGTGGTTTTCGGGCTTCGCGCGCCCCGAATTGAGCCTTTCCGCCCGGCCGCCCCGCGGACGGGACCGCCGGCCGCGGGCGCTCGGTCAGGTTCCCTCCGGAACCCTGCGCAGCTCCTCGAGCGGCGCCTCTTCCAGCGCCCCCGACGGCCCCAACTCGAGGATCGCGTTCGCCCCCAGCACGAGCGTCCCAGTGGCGATCCAGCGCGCCTCGCCGCGCGGTGGGACGAAGCGCCAAGCGCGCCCGTTGGCGTCGATCATCCCGAGCTCCTGCTGCCACGGGTTGCGCACGCTGTAGAAGCGTCTCCCCGGATCGTCGGGCTGAGCCGGATCCGCGAACTCGATCACCACTCCGCGCAGAGTTCCGTCCTCGCGCACCCGCCAAGCGCGCAAGGGCCGCGTCACCGTCGCCTGGCCTTGCTCGATCCCTGCGGGCTGGCTCGTCTCGGTGGTCCGGCAGGCGCCGAGCATCGAGCCGAGGAGGCCGAGCAGCAGCCAGCGCGCGTGAAGGGAGTGCATGGGGGGGCATCGGCAGGAGTGACGCCTTCGCTTCAGCCCCGAGGTCGTGGCGCTCGCGAGCCTTCCCACGCATGGGCCTGCCGGGCCGGCGAGCTCGCTCGGGTATCCTCCGGCCGGTGGACCCCCAGGCGCTGGAGAGCTTTCGCAAGGCGGGGCGGATCGCCGCCGAGTGCCGCGAGTGGGCGCGCGACGCGATCCGGCCCGGGGTGCGCGTGCGCGACGTGCTCGAGGCGATCGAGGCGAGGATCCGCGAGCGCGGCGCCGCGCCCGGGTTCCCGGCCCAGTCCTCGCGCAACCACATCGCGGCCCACTACTGCTCGCCGCCGGGCGACGAGACCGTCTACGCGGAGGGCGACTGCGTCAAGGTGGACATCGGCGTCCACGTGGACGGCTACGTGGCCGATACCGCGACCACGGTCGACCTCTCCGGGGACGGGAGGTGGGCCGCGCTGATCCGCGCCTCGGCCGACGCGCTCGCGGCGGCCATCGGGACGGTGGCTGACGAGGTGCTCGTGGGTGAGCTGGGGGCGGCGATCGAGCGCACGATCGTCGCCGCGGGCTTCAACCCGGTGCGCAACCTCACCGGCCACGGCCTGGGCCGCTGGAAGGTCCACACGCCGCCGCAGATCCCGAACCAATCCGAGCGCGGCGGCGCGCGGTTGCGCCAGGGCATGGTCTTCGCGATCGAGCCCTTCGCCTGCACGGGCAAGGGCTACATCAAGGAGCGCGGCCGGGCCGAGGTGTTCATGATGACCCGCCCGCCGCTGCGGGCGAAGGGGCTCGACCGGGGGGTCCTGCGCGAGATCGAGGCTTGGCGCGGGCTGCCGATCGCGCGCCGCTACTTCCAGGAGCACGATCCCCTGGCGCTCGAGCAGACCTTGTCGGCGCTGGCGCGCCAGGGCGCGCTGATGCGCTATCCGCCGCTGGTCGAGGACGAGGACGTGATGGTCGCGCAGACCGAGCACTCGATCTACCTGGGACCGGAGGGGGTCGAGGTCCTGACCGCCTGAGGCGCCATGCGGCTCGCGATCGTGATCGGCGCCGCGGCCATGGCGGGGGCCGCGCGGGTGCTCGCGCTCGTTCCGCACCTGGCCGCGGAGCACGAGCTCGAGATCTTCGCGGAGCGCGCGGGCGAGCTGCCCGGCGTCCGGCGTGTGCGGCCCGTGACGGAGCTCACGCCGCGCGAGCTCGACCACGTCGTGTTCGTGGTCGAGAACGAGCCCGGCTGCGGCTTCATGCTGCCGCTGGTGCGCGAGCTCGGTGGCACCGTTGCGCTCGAGCAATGGTCGCTTGCCCGCGCCGCGCGCGCGGCCTACGCCGAGCTGGATCGCCCGGGGCTGCGGGGAACCGTGCGCGCTTGGCGCGAGGGCGGCTTGGCCGGCCTATCGGCTTGGCGCCGCGGCCAGTTCGGCGAGCTGGCCTTCAACCGCTCCGCCGTGCGCTTCGCCGACAGCTTCATCGTCCCGAGCGAGGAGCTGCGACGCCGCGTGCTCGTCGAGCGCAACGCGCCGACGCCGATCGGCGTCATCGAGCCGCAGGCCGACGCTGCATCCCAGGCGTGCGCCTGGACCGAGATCTTCGGCCGCTTTCCCAGCCCCCGTTCCGCGCGCAAGACGCTCTTCCGCCTGCGCGTGCAGCAGGCCCTCGAGCGCCGGCGCCGCGCGTCCAGCGCTGGCTAGAGCAGCTCCCGCAGCCGCTTCAGCTCGAGCAGCGCGTCGATCGGCGACAAGCGGTCCAGGTCGAGCTTCGCGAGCGCAGCCTCGACCTTCGACTCGCGCGGACCGAAGAGCGAGAGCTGCTGCGGGCCTCGGGCACCCGACTTGGGAGCGTGGCGCGAGATGCGCGCGGTCAAGTCCTCCGAGTCCTCTTCCAGGTCGCGCAGGATCGCCCGTGCGCGCTCGAGCACCTCGGGCGGCACGCCGGCCAGGCGGGCGACATGGATGCCGTACGAGCGGTCCGTGCCGCCCTCGACGATCCGGTGCAGGAAGACGATCTCGTCGTTCCACTCGCGCACCGCGACGTTCCGATTGCACACCCCGCTCAGGCGCGCGGACAGCTCGGTCAGCTGGTGGTAGTGGGTCGCGAACAGCGTGCGCGCACGCACCTTCTCGTGCAGGTGCTCGACGATCGCCCAGGCCAGCGCCAAGCCGTCGAAGGTGCTCGTGCCGCGGCCGACCTCGTCGAGCACGACCAGCGATCGCGAGCTGGCGTTGTTCAAGATGTTCGCGACCTCGACCATCTCGACCATGAAGGTCGACTCGCCGCGGCCGATGTCATCCGAGGCGCCGACGCGCGTGAAGATCCGGTCGACGACGCCGATCTTCGCCTCGCGCGCCGGCACGAACGAGCCGATCTGCGCCAGGAGCACGATCAGCGCGGTCTGGCGGATGTAGGTCGACTTCCCGGCCATGTTCGGCCCGGTCAGGATCGTGATCCGGCGCTCGCCCGAGTCCAGGTGGCTGTCGTTCGGCACGAAGCTCTCGCCATCCGGCACGCGCTCGATCACCGGGTGGCGGCCGTCGACGATCTTGATCGTGTCGCCGCGGTCGATCGCCGGCGCGGTGTAGCGGTTCTCAGCAGCCTTCTGCGCCAGCGCCGCGAGCACGTCGACCTGGGCCAGCGCGTGCGCGGTGTCCAGGATGCGCCCCAGCTCGGGCACGAGCGCCTCGCGCAGCTCGCAGAAGATCCGGTACTCCAGCTCGCGCGCGCGCTCCTCCGCCCCGAGCACCTTGGCCTCGAACTCCTTCAGCTCGGGCGTGACGTAGCGCTCGGCGCTCTTGACCGTCTGCTTGCGGACGTAGTCCTGCGGTGCGCGCTCCGCCTGGCCGCGCGGGATCTCGATGTAATAGCCGAAGACCGAGTTGAAGCCGACCTTGAGCCCGGCGATCCCCGTGCGCTCGACCTCCGCCGCCTGGAAGCGCGCCATCCACGAGCGCCCGTCGCCCGAGGCCGCGCGCAGCTCGTCCAGCTCGCCCGAGAAGCCCTCGCGCACGATCCCGCCGTCCTTGATCGAGAGCGGCGGGGCGTCGACCAGCGTCGCGCGGATGCGCCCGGCGACGTCCTCCAGCGGATCGAGGTCGGCGTCCAGGCGACCGAGCATCGCCGAGTAGGCGCTCTCGAGCTTGGCGCGCACCGGCGGGACCGCCGCGAGCGAGCCCGCGAGCGCCGCCAGGTCGCGCGCGTTCGCGCGGCCGGTAGAGACCTTGGCCGCCAGCCGCTCGACGTCGAGCACCTCGCGCAGCCGCTCGCGCAGCTCCTCGCGCAGGAAGGGAGCCTCGAAGAGCTCGGCCACGCCGCGCTGGCGCTCGAGGATCGCCTCCGGCCCGCGCAGCGGCGCGAGCAGCCACTCGCGCAGGAGCCGCCCGCCCATCGGCGTCACCGTTGCGTCGAGCGTCTCGACCAGCGTGCCCTCGCGCCGGCCGTCGCGCTGGGTGCGGACCAGCTCCAGGCACGAGCGCGTGGCGCGGTCCAGGATCAAGTGATCGCCGGGCTGCACCAGGTGGATGCGGCGCACGTGCTCGCAGGCCGAGCGCTGCGTCTCTTCGAGGTACTCGACCAGCGCTCCGGCCGCGGGCACTAGGGCGGAGTCCTCCTCGACGCCGAAGCCCTCCAGCGTCGCGACCTTGAAGTGGCGCAGCAGCGTGCGGCGCGTGGCTCCAGGATCGAAGCGCCACTCCTCGCGCTCGCTGATGCGCGGCCCGAGCTGGCGCGAGAGCTCCGCGGCCAGCTCGCCCTCGCGCTCGCGCGCCCCGGCGGGCCAGAGCAGCTCGGCGGGCTGGATGCGCGCGATCTCGTCGGCGATCTCGCCCGGAGCCAGCTCGCTGGCCGACAGGCTGCCGGTCGAGAGGTCGACCCAGGCGAGCCCCGCGCGCGCGCCGGGTCGCGAGGGGAGGTGGAGGCAGGCCAGGTAGTTGTTCTCGCGCGCGTCGAGCGCGTCCTCCTCCGTGATCGTGCCGGCGGTGACGACGCGGACGATCCCGCGCTCGACCAGCCCGCGGGCGTCGCGCGGGTCCTCGAGCTGCTCGCAGATCGCGACCTTGTGGCCGCGGCGCACCAGCTTCATCAGGTACGACTCGAAGGCGCGCACCGGCACGCCGGCCATCGGCACGGCGTCGTCGCCCTTCGAGCGCGAGGTCAGCGCGATCCCGAGCTCGCGCGAGGCGATCCGGGCGTCCTCGTCGAAGAGCTCGTAGAAGTCGCCCATGCGGAAGAAGAGCAGCGCCCCGGGCTCGGCCTTCTTGGCCCGCCAGAACTGGGCCATCATCGGACTCATGGGGGGGCTCGTCGGCGGGCTCAGCGAGCCGCCCTCGGCGGGCGGGTCGGATGCCTCGCCGGTGCGCCGGCGGCGATTCCTGGCAGGCCGCCCGGCCGGGCCCGGTGTTTCGACGAAGCTCTTCTCGGGCATTAGAGTGGGACGGCCTCGCCCTGGCCGCAGTCTAAGGAGCAGGGCCGCGGCCACCAAGCCGCCGAGCGCTGCCGAGCGCGCAGGAAGCCGGCTTCGACTCGGCGCTGACGAGCACCCGTGCATCGCCGATCGATCCCATGAGCGCCGCTCCCCGCCGCCCGAGCCGTCTCGGGCGCGCCGGCGCCGGCTGCGCGCTCGCGTGCGCCCTCGCCTCCTGCGCGACCTACCCGCAGAGAACGGCCGCGGCGCTCGCGGACTTCGAGCGCGGGCACCTCGAGGCCGCGCAGCGCGCCTTCGCGGAGCCTTCCACCACCGGATCCGCCTTCCTCGGCGGCGCCGAGGCCGGGATGGTCGCCCTGGCGGCCGGCAACTGGCGCGCGGCCGAGGAGCACCTGCAGCGCGCCGCCGCAGCCTCCCGCGAGATCGAGGAGCGGGCGCTGCTCTCCCCGGACGCGTTGGGCGAGAGCCTCGTGAACCTCGCGCTGAGCGAGCGCGCGGGCGCGTACAAGGGCGAGGGCTATGAGCGCGTGCTGGTGCACGCCTCCCTCGCGCTGGCCTATCTGGCGCAGGGCAGCCTCGACGGCGTGTTCGTCGAGGTGCAGCGCGCCAACCGCCTGCTCGAGGGCGAGGAGCGGCTCTACAAGAAGGAGTACGCCGCCGGCGGGCTCGGCCACTTCGTTTCGGCGCTCGCCTACGAGCTGCTCGATCGGCCGGACGAGGCCTACATCGACTACCGCCGCATGCAGGAGAAGGGCGTGGGCACGGAGCTCGCAGGCCGGGCGCTCGTCCGCCTTGCCTCCAGGCTGCGCTTCGACGACGACCTGCGTCGCTGGGAGGAGCTCTACGGCCCCGACGTCGAGCGACCCGAGGGCGCAGCGAGCGTGGTCCTGATCGGCGGCGCCGGGCTCGCACCGCAGAAGCAGGAGACGACGATCCCGATCCCCACGCCCGACGGGCTCGTGCAGTGGTCGGTGCCCACTTACGTGCGGCGCTGGCAGTGGGATGGCTCGCTGGTCCTGCGCTCCGTGGGTCAGGGCCCGGGCGTGCGCGCGAGCACCATCGAGGACGTGGCCAAGGTCGCCGAGGAGAACCTCGAGGATCGCATCGTCTGGCTGGCGGCGCGCTCCGCCGTGCGAGCCGGCCTCAAGTTCGCGCTCACCCGCGAGCTGCAGCGCAAGTACGACCTCGTCGGCCGCATCGCCGGCGACGTGCTCACCTTCGTCAGCGAGCGCGCCGACCTGCGCTCCTGGCTGACCTTGCCGGCGCGCTGGAGCGCCGCGCGGCTCTTCGTCGAGCCGGGCGAGCACGAGCTGGTGGTGGAAGCCGAGGGCGGCGAGTCCCGCTCGCTCGGCCGCTTTCGCCTCGAGCCGGGCGAGACGATGATCGTGCTCGCGCGCAGCCTGGGCGGCCGGGTGCACGCGCACGCGATCGGCGGCTTGTCGCTGCGAGCCATGGAGGGGAGCCCGCCTGCCGCGCCCAGGGGCGAGCCGCCCGAGCCCGGGAGCCCTCGAGACCACGGGCCGCCGCAGACGCGACCCGGAGCTTGAACCGTTGAAAAGGAGACGACGATGACCGGAAACCGCAGAAGTTGGACGTGGGCCGCGCCGCTCTTCGCGCTGGCCCTGGGAGCCTGCCACACGACGCCGCGCGGCTCGCAGAACGCCTACGAGGCCAGCGAGGGCACGCACCAGATGAAGGCGATCGAGGGCAACCCGTTGCTCGCCCGGCGCCTGGAGATCACCAACCCCATCTCGCGCCGCCAGGGCGACGGGCGCCTCCAGATCCAGTTCGACCTGCGCAGCAAGACCTCGGACCCGCTGCGCTTCGCCTGGGCCATCGACTGGTACGACCCGTCGGGCTTCCGCGTCAGCGACGTCACGCGCCGCTGGGAGCCGGTCTCGCTGGGCGGCTACGGCTCGACCAACCTGTCCGCCGTCGCGCCGACCCCGGCGGCCGCGAGCTGGAAGCTGCAGGTGACCAGCCCCGACGAGGTCCAATGAGGCCCGCCCGGACCCTATACTCGGCCCCTCCACCGACAGGAGATCCTCGATGAAACAAACCCAGCCGCTCCTCGCCGCCTGTGCGGTCCTCCTCGCCGGCTGCGCCAGCTCGGTCAAGTACGACGACCCGGCCAAGGTCGAGACCATGACCATCGACTGGGGCTCGACGGATCTGCAGACCATGGCCGGCGCGATGGTGAACTCGATGATCCTCTCGCCGAACCTGGCCTACCTCGAGCGCTCGGGCAAGGGCGACGACAAGCGGATCATCGTCTACACCGGCAGGATCACCAACCGCACGAGCGAGCACATCGACACCGAGGCGATCAACGACCGCGTGCGCACCGCTCTCGTGCAGAGCGGGAAGTTCCGGCTGGCGCCCACGCCGCAGGGACAGGACGAGCTGGCCGAGCAGGTGCGCTTCCAGCAGGGCTCCGGCCGCGTCGACCCGTCCCAGGCCGCGGCCTTCGGCAAGCAGATCGGCGCGGACGCGGTGCTGGTCGGGAACCTGCGCTCGATCGAGAAGACCAAGGACCGCAGCTTGGCCGATCCCGAGCGCCGCGACGACGTCTTCTACCAGTTCACGATGGAGCTGGTGAACGTGGAGACCGGCGAGGTGATCTGGTCGGAGCTCAAGGACATCCGCAAGACCCGGAAGAAGGGCCTGTTCGGCTAGAGAGAGGCCCGCCGCGGCGGGGGGAATGCGGAGGCGCTCCGCGCGCATTCCGATCGGCCCCTCGCCGGCAGGCTCGAGATGGACCCGAACCCAGGAGAGACCGTGCAGACCCCGCTCGAAATCACGTTCTCCGAGATGGATCGCGATCCGGCCATCGAGGCCAGGATCGAAGAGAAGGCCGCCGGTCTCGAGAAGTACTACGGACGGATCACGCGCTGCCGCGTGGTCGTCAAGGCCCCCCACCGCCACCACCACACGGGAAACCTCTACCACGTGCGCGTCGACATCACGGTCCCGCGCGGCGAGATCGTCGTCAACCGTGAGCCGACCCGCCAGAAGGCGCACTCCGACATCAACGTGGCGATCCGCGACGCCTTCTCCTCGGCGCGCCGCCGCCTCCAGGACTTCGTGCGCAAGCAGCGGGGGGACACGAAGGTCCACACGATGGCGCCCCAGCCGCGGGCCCCGAAGCGGACGCCCAAGGTGCTGTGAGCCGCCTGCTCGGCCCCTTCGGACGGCGGCCGGGCCCACCCCCGGCGGCCCCGCGACTGCGCCCCGGCGACCCGGGCGCCGGCGCCAGGCGGGCGGTCCCCGCCGAGCGCGCCGCCCGGGGGCCGGGGGCGTCCTAAGCCCCGGTGCGAGGGAGGGTTACGCCTCCCTGGGCGCGGCGGGCCGAATCCGCGTTCGGTTGGCGGCCGGATTTCGCTCTTTCAGGTGCGAGCCACGCGGCTCGCGGCAGAACCGAGACACCAAACCTCCTGAACACTCCAGACTGACGGACACTCCTAGAGCTTCTTCTTCCACTCCGAACTCGGACCCGCCCCCTGGCGGGTCCGAGTTTTTTCGCACCCGCCGGCCGAGACCCCCCTCTGTGCCAACGGGGGCTGCGGAAAATCGCAGGAAAGTCCCGTTCGGTCCGCTCCCCGCCCCGGCTCCTGGGCATGCAGCCATCAAGCTGCGCTGGGGATCCTAAACTCTTCTCGATGCCGCAAGCCCGCCGGTCTTGACCGGCGGGCTTGTGTTTCGTCACCGCTCCTCCCGGGCCCTGGGCGGGGGAGCGCACCGCGCGGACGGGGCCGCGGGGCCTGCCCGCGGGGTTGGTCGGATCTGGGAGGCTTGCGTATCCTGTCGGATCCTCCCGACCCTCCGCGGCGATCGCGGAGCCTGCATCGGGCACGAACGCATGGCGCCCCGCACCCAAGCGAAGAAGTCCGCTTCGTTCGCCTCCGACCTCGAGCGGCTGCTCGGGCTCGCGGGGGTCGATTACCACTACGGGCTGGACAAGCCGCAGCTCTTCCACGAGGCGATCCGCCACGATCGCGGCCGTGTGAGGAAGGGCGGGCCGCCGGACGCCCAGAAGGCCTTCGCCACCAAGCTCGGGGACCGCGGTCCGCTGGTCTTCTACACCGACCCCGACTGCACGGGACGGCGCGTCAAGGACACCTATGCCGTCGGCTGGCCCGAGGTCGACGAGCGGATCTGGTGGAAGGACGACCTCAAGCGCTACGACCCCGAGGCCTACCTGGGGCTCTTTGCGCGCGTCGTCGAGCACCTGAACGCGAAGGCGGCGCGGCTCTACGTCAAGGACGTCTACGTCGGCTCGGACCCCGCGTACGCGATCCCCTACCGATTCGTGGGCGAGTACGCGACGCACGCGATGTTCGCCCACAACATGTTCCCCAAGGACCTCGAGGGCGTGGCCGACGAGGCCGGCCGGCGCTGGACGATGCTCAACGCGCCGAGCTTCACGTGCGAGCCGGAGCGCGACGGCTGCCGCTCCGAGGTGGCGATCGTGATCGACGTCAGGAACCGCATCTGCCTGGTCGCCGGCCGCGCCGATTACAACGGCGCGGTCAAGAAGACGATCTTCACCGTGATGAACCTGCTCCTGCCGGACCAGGGGATCCTCTCGATGCACTGCTCGGCCAACGTGGGCGAGCGCGGGGACGCGGCGATCCTGTTCGGACTCTCGGGCACCGGCAAGACCACGCTCTCGGCCGATCCCAAGCGGCGCCTGATCGGCGACGACGAGACGGCCTGGAGCGATCGAGGCCTGTTCAACCTGGAGGATGGCTGCTACGCGAAGCTGATCGACCTCAACAAGGAGGCCGAGCCGGTCATCGCCGCCGCCTTGAGCGAGCCGGGCACGATCATCGAGAACGTCCCGCCCCTGCCCGGCCGGCGCATGGAGGATCTCGACCCCCAGGAGCTGGACCTCACGGACCGCTCGATCACCGAGAACACGCGCTTCTCGTACCCCTTGAGCGCCATCCCCAAGGTGATGGAGGGCGCGCGCGGCCCGCACCCCGAGACGATCGTCCTGCTAACGGCCGACGCGTTCGGCGTGCTTCCGCCCGTCGCCGTGCTCGAGGGGCGCGACGTGATGTACCACTTCGCCTCGGGCTTCACCGCCAAGCTCGCCGGGACCGAGGTCGGGGTCACGGAGCCTCAGGCTGCCTTCAGCGCCTGCTTCGGCGCGCCGTTCATGGCCCAGCGGCCATCGGTCTACGCCGCACTCCTGCGCGAGAAGATGGAGCGCCACCATGCGCGGTGCATCCTCTTGAACACGGGCTGGAGCGGCGGCCCCTACGGGGTGGGCAAGCGCATCTCGATCCGCCACACGCGGGCTCTGCTCGACGCGGCGTTGCGCGGCGATCTCGACCCCGGCAAGGTCGAGCACGAGGTACATCCGGTGTTCCACCTGCGCATTCCTCGCTCCTGCCCGGGCGTGCCCGCGGAGATCCTCGATCCGCGCAACACGTGGAAGGACAAGGCGGCCTACGACGCGGCTGCGGTGAAGCTGCGCGACCTGTTCCGCAAGAACTTCGAGTCGAAGGGCTTCGCGCAACTCGGGATCGAGCCGGTCATCTAGCGGCGGGAGCGGCCCGGCCTGCCCGCGGGCCCAGGAGTCGAGCCCGGGACCTCGATTCCCGTGGACGGGGGAAATGTTTGCGCCGCTCGGGCGTTTCCCGGAAGGGTTTTTCACCCTCGGAACGAACGCCAGGAGGATGCCAATGACCGCGCAGAACCCGACCCATACGGACGTCTATACCCCTCCCTCCTCGGCCCGCAAGGGCGCGAGCGACATCGTGAACAAGGAGGCCATCACCGAGCGCGTCGGAGAGGTCCGCGAGCGGGCCCGCAACCTCTACGAAACCGGCAAGGAGCGCGCGGTGGAGTGGGAGGGCAACTTCGAGCGCTACGTCCAGGACCGCCCGATCAAGGCCGTGCTCACGGCCGCCGGGATCGGCTTGGTGCTGGGACTGATCCTCGCCCGCCGCTAGGGGCCCCCGCGGATCCCGCTTCAACCGGCCGGCGGCCCGCTCCCGCCGGCCCTAAACGGAAGGGCGACTGCCTAGTGAGCGCAGAGGAACGCAGCGGAGGAGAGGCCGGCCGTCCCAAGCCGGTCGAGGCCCCGGGGCCGCTCGGCGCCCCCGGCGTCATGGGCGGCCGATCGAACGGCAAGCCGGACGACAAGGGGCTGAGCGAGACCCTCGACCACGCCATCGACGACTTGGTCGAGATGGGCGAGTACGCGAAGGTGCTGCTCGCCGTGCGCAGGGACCGCGCCGCGCTGCGCATGCGCCGCTTCAAGGCCAAGGTCGCGATCGGCTCGACCGCCGCCATCGCGGGGGGCGCGGTGATGGTGACGGCCGGCGTGCTGACGGTGATCGGCATCGCGCGCGGCTTGTCGCTCGTGCTACCGCAGTGGCTGGCCGAGCTGGTGACGGGCGTGGGGCTCCTTGCGGTCGCCGTCGCGGCCGTGATGCTCGCTTTGCGATCCGCCGAGCGCAGGGACCTCGAGAAGAAGAGGGACGATTATGAACGCCGCCACGACGAGCACAGGGCACGCTTCGGCCACCACGTTTCCGGCGAAGCCCCTGCCTCCTCCCGCGAGCCTCGCTGAGCTCCTGGACCGAGAGCAGGCGCTGGCCATCACCGGGCTCCTGGAGCGCTTCGATCACTTCGGGGACGACCTCAAGGACATGGTCGACCTGCCGGCGCAGGTCCGCCAGCACCCGCTGGGCTCGGTCGGAATCGGCGCGCTGGGCGGATTCCTCGCGTCGGGCCTGCTGGTGCGGCTGGCGGGCGGCGCGCCCAACGTGGCGAACCGCTTGGGAGCCCATGTCGCTCCGCTCGCGCGCGGGCTGCGCACGGCGCTGATCAGCATCCTCGTGGCGCGCTTCTCCTCGGCGCTGCGGCGCTAGCGCGCCGCCAAAGCGGGAGCAGTTGTGCCGGCGTGCGCGTTGTGCTCAGCTCTCGCCACGGCCATGGCATCGAAACGCAACGAGCATTACATGCGCGGCCTCCAGCTCTACGGCGAGAATCGCCACCGCGAGGCCATCGAGGAGTACCGCAAGGCGCTCGAGCTCAGCCCGGACTGGACCGAGGCCCTGCACGGCATCTCGCTGGCGCACATGCACCTGGGCGAGCTCGACGATGCGATCCGCGTGGGTCAGAGGATCGTCGAGCTGGACCCCGACGACGCCTTCGCGCACACCAGCCTCTCCATGTTCTTCCAGCGCAAGGGAATGATCCCCGAGGCCGAGAACGAGGCCGCGAAGGCGCGCATGATCGCCTGGAAGGAAGAGCTGAAGAAGAACCCCAATGCCCCGCCGCCGGGCCCGCCGGGCGGGATGAACGTGGTGCAGTAGCGGCTGCCGCCGCTCAGTCTTCGTACTCTTCGCCGATCCCGAGCGTCTTGCGCCCTTCCTCGGAGATGCGCTGCGGCGTCCAGGCGGGCTCCCAGACGATCTTGACCTCGGTGGTCTCGATCCCCGGGACCCCGTTGCAGCGCCGCCGCACCACGTCGGGGATCGTCCTCGCCTCGGGGCAGGCCTGGGAGGTCAAGGTCATCGTGACGTTGCACGTCGAGCCCTCGACCTGGACGTCGTAGATCAGCCCCAGGTCGACGATGTTGACCGGGATCTCCGGGTCGTAGACCTGGCGGAGCTCGGCGTAGAGCTGGTCGATCTGGCTGGTGGTCGGCTCCATGGATCTTCTTCCCGCGCCCTCGGGCGCTCGTTGGGGACCGACGAGTGTAGCCCAGCCCGCCGCAGCCTCCAACGCGCCGTCGCTTCCCACGGCGCCCGTAGGCGACCCCATGGCGGGGCGGAGCGCGCTCCGCTGCCGGCGCCGCGAGGCCAGGAGCGGGCCGAGCTCGGCCAGCACGTTGCCCGCGAGCAGCGCTCCCCCGCCGGCGAAGAGCCAGAGATCGGGGCGCGACAGCCCGCTCGCGATCGAGATCAGCGACGCCCAGACGGGCTCGATAGCGTAGAGGATCGCCGCGCGGACGGGGTCCAGCTCGCGCTGGTAGAGGTTCATCAAGGAGAGCGCGAGCACGGTGGCGAGGATCGACGAAGCGAGCATCGGCCAGGCGAAGTCCGGCTCGAGCGCGAGGCGCGCCAGCTCGCCCGGGGCATGCCCCCCTGACAAGGAGGTTGCGGCGAGCAGCAGTCCGCTGAAGCCGGCCACCCAGCAGAAGGAGGACAGGGTCACCGGCATCGCAGCGGCGGAGCGCGTCACCACGTCGGTGGCGAGGATGTGCAGCGCGAAGACGATCGCGCAGCCCACGGTGAGCCATTCGGCCCATCCGAACGTCAGGTGCGGGGGCCCGCCGATGAACCCGGCGCCAAGGGTCGCGAGCACCACGCCCAAGGCCAGCAGCGGCCCCGAGCGCGCTCCGCCCGCCAGAGACGTCAGCACCGCAGTGAAGACCACGTAGAGGCTGGTCAAGAACGCCGAGACCGGCGGCGACACGCCCTCGAGGCCGAGCATCTGGAGCACGAAGCCGGCGAAGAGCAGGCCGCCGAGCACGAGACCGCCGCGCCAAGCGGCCCTCAGGCCGCGGCGCGCGGAGGGCCAGAAGGCGAGCACTGCGGCCGCGAGGGCGAAGCGCAAGCCCATGAAGAGCGCCACGCCCGCGGCCACGCCGTCCGCCCCCAGGACGCGCTCGGAGGCGATCACCCCGCGCTTCATCCACACGAACGTCCAGCCCCAGATCACGGTGACCAGGAGCAGGGCCAGGACCGGCCGCAGGCCGCCGCGGCGGACGTTTCGTAGCGCGCGCTCGTCCACGGGGCGGAGAAGACTAGCCGCGGCCCGTGTGGCGCGGAAGCGGACCGGCTCCGGCGCCGGCGGTTCCCGATCTGGGATGGAGCGTCCGCGTCGCTGGACGAGCGGTGCCGCGGGCGCTCGCGCGGGCCAGAAATGCCACTTACGGCGGAGCGCAACCCTTTCGAGTGGACTCCCGAAAGCGCAAGCCGGCATTGGTCGGACCGTTCGGCAGCCCCGCGCTGCGCGTGGGGCGCCTCTTCGGGATCGACGTCGGAGTCGACGCGAGCTGGATCTTCATCTTCCTCCTGATCACGTTCTCGCTCTCGCAGATGTTCCTGAGCGAGCACGCCGACTGGCCCGCGAGCTTCGCCTGGGCGGGCGCGATCGTCACCAGCGTGCTCTTCTTCATCTCGATCCTGCTGCACGAGTTCGGCCACAGCCTGACCTCGAATGCGCTCGGGATTCCGGTGCGCTCGATCACGCTGTTCCTCTTCGGCGGCGTAGCGAGCCTCTCGGGCGAGCCGGAACGCCCCCGCGACGAGTTCCTGATCGGCGCCGCCGGCCCGCTGGTCAGCATCCTCCTGGGCGGCCTCTTCCTTGGCATCGGCCTCTTGGTGCCGTCCGAGCCCGTCCTCGCCGAGGTGGCGCGCTCGATCTTCCTGTGGCTCGGGACGATCAACCTGATCCTGGCCGCCTTCAACCTCTTCCCGGGCTTCCCCCTCGACGGCGGACACCTCCTGCGCGCGGCGCTGTGGAGCTGGACCAAGGACTTCGGTCGCTCGACTCGCATCGCGGCCGGCGCCGGCTCGCTGTTCGCGCTGGCGCTGATCGGCGTCGGCGTGCTGACGGCGCTCTTCAGTCCGACCGGCAACCTGTTCGCGGGCCTGTGGTACGTGCTGATCGGCTGGTTCCTCCTGAGCGCCGCGCGGCGCACCCGCTCGCTGGTGACGCTGGAGGCCCAGCTCGGCAAGAGCCGCGTCGGCGACGCGATGGCGCCGCTCGAGCCTTCGCTCGTCCCCTCGGTGGAGAGCAGCGAGAGCGTCGCCGACGTGATCGAGGGCCCGGTCCTGCACCAGGGCCGCCGCTACCTCCTGGTCGAGGAGCGGGGCGAGCCGGTGGGGCTGGTGACGCTCGAGGACATCAAGCGCGTGCCGGTCGCGGAGCGCGAGAGCACGCCGGTCGCCTCGATCATGGTGCCGCGCTCCGAGCTCGTGACCACCACGCCGGACTCGACCCTCTTGGACGCGATGAAGCGCATGGAGGAGGCCGGCGTGAACCAGCTCCCGGTGGTCGAGGGCGGCCGCGTGGCCGGCGTCCTCTCGCGCGAGCAGCTGCTCCGGGTCCTGCAGGCGCGCATGGAGCTGCGCAGCGCGTAGCACGGCGTCAGGCCGACTCCCACCCGACTCCTTGAATGCTGCCCACCTCGGCCGAGCGACCCGCTCGCAGGCCGAGGTGGGCAGCGTGCATGGAATCGGGTGGGGATGGGCCTGGCTCCCGTACCTTCCGGCGGCCGGAGGGGTGCACAGTCCTTCCCCAGCGTGCAAAATGCACTCTCCCGGCCGGTGCCGGGGGACAGGACTCCGCATGAACCACTCGACCTCCCGAGGCCGCCGCGCGGCCGCCGTGGCCGCTACGCTTCTCGGCGCGGCGCTCGCCGGAACCTCCGCCCAGGCCCAATCGACTGCGAGGCCGCAGCTCTACGCCGTCCGCAACGTGCGCGTGAGCGCCGACCCGGAGGCCCCCAGCAGGACGCTGGTCTTGAGCGCGGGTCGGATCGAGCGCTGGCTGGACGAGGGTGCACAGCTTCCCGCCGGCGCGCGCGAGGTCGACGCCGAGGGCGCGCTCGCGGTTCCGGCCTTCGTCGACGCGTTCACGGCGACCGGCTGCGCCACGCCGGTGCCCAAGCCCGACCAGGACCTCCCGCCGTCGGAGCGCTCGGACGTCCTGGTGGACATGCGCGAGGCGAACCGCAAGGGCATCCAGCCCGCCTTCCGCGCTGCGGACGTGCTCGATTTTCCGAAAGACAAGGCCAAGGCCTGGCGCGAGGCGGGCTTCGGCGCCGCGCTGTCTGCGCCGCGCGGGCAGCTCCTCGCCGGCTCGAGCGCGCTCTTGGTCACCCGCGAGGCCGCGCCGCGCGACGCGATGCTCGCGCCCGAGGTCTTCGCCCACGCGGCCTTCGACGCGGGCGGCCCGGGCTATCCGAGCACGCTCATGGGCTACATGGCGCAGCTACGCCAGTTCTTCCTCGACGCGCGGTACCAATCGGAGATCGTGCAGCGCTGGGAGGCGGGGCGCCCTGGGCCGCGGCCTCCGCGCGACATCGACCTCGAGGCCGTGCTGCCGGTGCTCGAGGGGCAGCGGAGGCTCCTGTGCGAGGCGGACAGCGCCCGCGACATCGAGCGCTGGATCGCCCTGGCGGACGAGCACGGCCTCGCGATCGCGATCGCCGGCGGCCGCGAGGCCTGGCGCGTCGCCGACGTGCTCGCCGCGCGGGGGATCCCGGTCGTGCTCACGCTGGACTGGGGCGAGGAGCCGAAGGACCCGCACGAGAAGGAGAAGAAGGAGAAGGAGAAGCAGGAGAAGGCTCCGCCCGCCAAGGGGCCGGACGCGGGCGAGGAGAAGCCCGAGCCGCCGGCGCCCGCCGAGCCCGAGCCGCCTTCCGGCGGCGACTCATCCGATCGACAGGACGAATCGCCGGCACCCCAGGAGCCGAAGCCCAAGCCGGGCAAGGAGTGGGAGTACGAGGAGCCGCTCGGCGTGCGTGAGGAGCGACGGCGCCTGTGGGAGGAGGGCCGCGATTGCGCGATCCGGCTGCACGAGAAGGGCGTCACCTTCGCCTTCGGCAGCGGCGGGTCGTCCGCCCCGGATCTGTTGAAGAAGGTGCGCGCGCTCGTCGAGAAGGGGCTGCCCGCCGATGCGGCGCTCGCGGCGCTTACGCTGCGCGCTGCGGAGATCCTCGGCGCCGAGCGCCACCTCGGAATCCTCGAGGCGGGGCGCGACGCGACCTTCGCGCTGTGGACCGCCGACCCGCTTGCCAAGGCGGAGAAGGGCGCAGGTCCCAAGCTGGCGTGGCTCTTCGTGGACGGCTTTCCGCACGAGTTCGACCTCGAGAAGGACGCCGGCGAGAAGGGCAAGCCCGACGAGGGCGTGAGCGCGGCCGGCGAGTGGGAGCTGGAGATCCAGCGACGGCAGGGGATGCGGCCGGCCACGCTGAAGCTCGAGATGGACGAGCAGGGCGCGGTGACCGGCACGGTGACCTCGCCCAATCCGCGCGGAGAGGGCGAGCAGGAGTCCGAGGCGCGCGGTCACGTCTCCGGCAAGACGCTGACCCTGCGTTGGACGATCTCGATGGGCGAGCGCGAGATGGAGAGCAAGCTGACCGCCACGCTCGAGGGCGATGAACTCGAGGGTGAGGTGGTCGCGAGCTCGCCGTTCGGGGAGAGCTCGAGCACGCTCACGGGCAAGCGCAAGCCGAAGCAAGGGGAGGAGATTCGATGAAGCCGACAGCGAAGTTCCTGGCCGGGCGCGCCGCCGCGCTGGTGGTCCTCGCAGTGCTCGCCCACGCGGCGGGCGACCACCCCTACGAGAGCGACGCGATGCGCGTGCCGGGCCTGCGGACCGGCGGGAGCTGCGTGATCCGCAACGTGACGATCCACTCGGCCGTCGCGCCGGCGGCGCTGGGCGACGTCCTGGTCTTGAATGGCAAGATCGCCGCGGTGGGCAGGGTCTCGCCTCCGCCCGGGACGCTCGAGATCGACGGCACGGGCAAGCACCTCGCGCCGGGCGTGATCGACTGCCACTCGCACATGGCGATCGAGCGCGGGATCAACGAGGGCACGCTCTCGATCACCGCCGACTGCGACATCTCGGACTCGGTCAACGCCGACGACCTCGGGATCTACCGTGCGTTGGCGGGCGGCGTCACCACGGCGCGGCTCCTGCACGGCTCGGCCAACGCGATCGGCGGGCGCCACGAGGTGATCAAGCTCAAATGGAAGCGGACGGCGGACGAGCTGCGCTTTCCCGGAGCGCCGGAGGGGATCAAGTTCGCCCTGGGCGAGAACCCCAAGCGCTCGAACGCCGGCCGCGAGGCGAACCGCTTCCCCGACACGCGCATGGGGGTCGAGGCCGTCTACTACCGCGCCTTCTCGCGCGCGCAGGAGTACGCGCGGCACTGGCGCGAGTACGAGGAGGCGCTCGCGCGCGGCGACGATCCGGTTCCGCCGCGACGCGACGTACGGCTGGAGGTCCTGACCGGCATCCTCGACGGCAGCGTGGCCGTGCACTCGCACTGCTATCGGGCCGACGAGATCCTGATGCTGCTCCGCGCCGCCGAACACTACGGCTTCAAGGTGAAGACGCTCCAGCACGTGCTGGAGGGCTACAAGGTCGCCCGCGAGATCGCCCGGCACGGCGCGGGGCCCTCGACCTTCAGCGACTGGTGGGCCTACAAGATCGAGGCCTACGACGCGATCCCGTTCAACGCGGCGCTCTTGGACGAGGCGGGGGCGTTGACCTCCTTGAACTCGGACTCCAACGAGATGGTCCGGCGCATGTACGCGGAGGCGGCCAAGGGCGTGCGCTACGGGAACATGGACCGCGTGCGCGCGCTGGCCCTGGTGACCATCAACCCCGCGAAGCAGCTCGGGATCGACGCGCGCGCCGGCTCGATCGAGAAGGGCAAGGACGCCGATCTCGCGCTCTTGAACGGCGACCCCCTCTCGTCGCTGGCGAGGGTCGAGTGGACGATGGTCGACGGCGAGATCGAGTTCCAGCGCCGCGACGCCTTCGGCCTGGAGACCGATCCGCCGCAAGTGCGCGAGATCGCGGAGCCGGCGGATTCCAGCTTGGCGGGCTGGCAGCCCGAGGGGGGTGAGGCTATCGCCATCACGGGCGGCACGCTGCACCCGATCACGTCGCCGGACGTCGAGAACGGCGTGCTCCTGATCCAGGACGGCCGGATCGCCGGCATGGGCGCGGGCTTGGCGATCCCGGCCGGCGCGCGGGTGATCGACGCGACCGGCAAGCATGTCTGGCCCGGGATCCTCGCGCTCGACACGGCGCTCGGCCTGTTCGAGATCGGCTCGGTGCGCGGCACCGACGACCTCTCGGAGATCGGCGGCAACCAGCCGGACATCCGCGCCTCGGCGGCGATCTCGGCGGAGTCGGCGCACATCCCGGTGACGCGCTTCAACGGGATCACGCGCTCGCAGTCTTCCCCGCAGGGCGGCGGCCCGCTGATGGGCCAGTCGTGCGTGATCCGCCTCAGCGGCGACACCTGGGAGGAGCTCTTACAGATTGACCGCGACATGCTGCACCTCGACTTCCCGGTGATGTCGAACATCGCGAAGGAGAAGAAGGAGCTGGACGCGGTCAAGGAGCTGCGCAAGCTCTTCGAGGAGGCGCGCGAGTACGACCGACTGTCGCAGGAGGCCGACGAGAAGGGCTCGCCGCGGCCGCCGTTCGACTCGCGCCTGGAGGCGCTGGCGCCGTACGCGCAGGGCCGCAAACGGGTCGCGATGCACGCCGGCAACGCGCAGACGATATTGAACGCGGTGCGCTTCGCGCAGGAGCAGAAGCTGGACGCAGCGATCTTTGGCGCCCACGAGGGCTGGAAGGTCGTCGACGAGCTCGCGAAGGCGGACCTGCCCGTGGTCCTCGGCCCGGTGCTGACGCTGCCGCGCTCGGATTTCGATCCCTATGACGCGCCGTATGCCAACGCCGCGGTGCTGTGCCGGGCCGGCGTGCCGATCGCGATCCGTTCGGGCGACGGCGAGAACCCGCGCAACGTGGCCTTCCACGCGGCGATGGCGAGCGCCTTCGGCCTGCCGAGGGAGGAGGCGCTGCGCTCGATCACGTTCTACGCGGCGCAGATCCTGGGTCTCGAGAAGGAGCTCGGCAGCCTGGCGCCGGGCAAGATCGCCGACGTGGTCGTGACCGACGGCGACCTGCTCGAGATCACCTCGCACGTGGAGTACGTGTTCATCGACGGCGTGCAGCAGAGCCTGGAGACCAAGCACACGCGCCTCTACCAGCGCTACCGCGACCGCTTGCTGCGGCTGAACGGCGAGTGAGGCGCGGCGGGGCGTCGGGCGCTGTCATCCCAGGCCTCGACGCCCCTGCGGCTTGCCTTGCCGCCGCCGGTAGCGTCGAATGACCTCGTGGGTCGCCTGAAGGATGACTACGCGCTGGTCCTGAAGGCCGGGAACACCATCCAGGCCGACCTCGCGCGCAACCTCTTCACCGAGGCAGGCATCCCCTGCTTGGTGCACGGCCCCGACTTCGACGTGGCGGAGATGGGCATCGCGGCGCACAACATGGCCCGCGGCACGAATCTCTACGTGCCGCACGGGTTGCGGGAGCAGGCCCGTGAGGTCCTCCAGGCCGCCTGGGGACCGATCGACGAAGACGGACGGCCGTCATCGGATGGAGGCGACGCGAAAACCGCCTGAAGGGCACGGACGCGCTGGAGTGCGGCGCGATCGGATCGCGATCCCCCGGAGGCCTACTGGACGGTGATCGCGATCGCCAGTCAGCACCGCTGCAGGTCGGTGTTGGCTAGCACGCTCCCCTGAGTGGCAAGCGGACCGAGCGCGATACCGTCGCACAGCGCGGGGATGAAAGCATGCATAGACGGTATCCGGGAGCGGGTCAGACTTTCGGTCGATCCTACCAGTTCAGCGGCCGGAGGGTGTCGGCAAGTCAAGGAATCGCTCGCCGAG
>DATKBQ010000561.1:0-2317 GCA_035546375.1 Planctomycetota bacterium
GCCGATCCTGGCCGTGGTCCTCCTGCGCCGGGAGCGACGCGGCTTCCGCCCGGCGCTCGTCTGCGGCGTGCTCGCCTGCGTGCTGCTCCAGTGCTTCCTCGATCTCGCGTACTACGGGCGCTTCGGCGCCAGCCTGGAGTACTACCTGCTCCAGAACTTCGGGAGCAACTTCGCGAAGCTCGTCTACCACACGGGCGACAAGCTGCACTTGCGCAAGCTGATGGACGCGAGTCAGTGGCTCTACAACGAGATCGGCCGGGCAGGCGAGATCGACTTCGCCGTCCAGGAGGCCGCCAAGGCCTCGAGCAAAGCGATCCAGCAGCGGCAGTCCCCCACTTGGTATCTCGAGAACCTCGCCCAAGGCGTGCCGTGGGCGGCCGCGGCGCTGGTCGCCGCGGGCTTCGCGCGCAGCCTCGCGCGGCGCAATTGGAAGACGATGCTCTTCGTGCTCGTCGTCGCCCTGAACGTGGGCGTGATGAGCCTGAAGGGATCGAAGGAGTTCCGCTTGTGGCTGCCGTTCCTCCCTCTGGTGGCCGTTATCGGCGCCCTGGGTTGGCAGTGGCTGGCCGGCGAGGCTCCGATCCGGCGCTCGCCGCGCGCGCTGCTCGCCTGCGCCCTGGTCGCGGCCGCGCTGGTGCTCGGAGTCTCCGCGCACGCCGACACGAACGTGCGCCGCCACGGCGGGTTCTGGCGCGCGATGGAGTACGTCAACCGCATCGCGAAGGATCGCGACCGCGCCCTGCGCACGGCCTCCCACGACGGCCGCGATCCGCCGCGGCTGCGCGTGGCGAGCTCCTACCACTGGGCGGTCTTCCTCCGCGAGTCGCCGCGCGTCGAGCTCCTGAAGCTGCCGCGCCACCTGGAGATGTGGGCGCACATGGAGGAGTGGGAGCGCACCGCCGACCTGACCGCCATCGCCTCCCTCGACTACTTCCTGGTGCACCTGCCGACCTTGACCGAGCGTCCCCTGCTCATGGAAGCGGTCAACCGCGACTTCGCCGTGCGCGCCGTCTTCTTCGAGCGCGCGGCGCACGCCGGGCTCGGACCCGTGTACGTCCTTGGCCGGCGCACGGGCGCGCGCGGCGAGCCGGCGCTCTACGACGTGGACGTGCCGGTCCCTGGGCCGATTCCGGGATCGGGGGCGGGCCTCTCCGGCCGCGAGGTGCGCTTCGAGGGCGGCGACGGCGACCCGCCCGGCTGGCTGCACTTCCTGGGCTTCGAGTTCCAGCCGATCAACGGCGACGGCCACGGCTGGATCACCTACACTTGGCGCGGCGGCGGCTTCGCGGACCGCGACTACACGCTGGTCGACCGGCTGACTTGCGCTCGCCATCGATTCGCTTGGCAGAACAACCACGAGCCGGCCTACGGGATGCTGCCGACGTCGCAGTGGGGCGAGGAGCGCACGCTGCGCGAGGGCTACCTCCTGGTCGCGGAGGACGAGCCGTTCCGCGCCGAGGGACCCGACCAGCCGCTCGGCGGCGCGTACCTGCGCGGCGACAAGCTGCCGGCGGACCTGTGGTTCGCGGTGATCGACTACGGGGCAAGCGGTCCGCGCTATCCCAAGCTCACGGCGCGCCGAGCGATCGACGGAACGCCGATCTCCGATCTCGCGCCACCGGGCCACGGGCCCTCGGCGGAGGGCTGGCGCACGAGCGCGGACGGGCTCACCTGGGTCGGATCGTGCCTGATCCCGGTGCACCCCGCGGCGCGCGCCGAGGATCCGGGGCCGCAGGCGGCGCTGCGCGAGTGAGGCGTGCTTGAGCGGCGACGCGCGCGGCGATACCCTCCCCGGGCGCCGTTGCGCCGCGCGCGGATCTCGGGCGCCCACACCATGGCCAGGACACTCCTCGCGAACGGGCTCGTCGCCCTCCTGGCGACGCTCGCGGCCTGCGCATCGGGATCCAAGGCCGGGGAGCGCGGCGGCACAGGCCCGGCCAAGAAGAGACCGCCCCAGCGGGTGCTCCTGGTCGACTACCGCTCGAACGTGCGGCTCGAGCTGGTCAACAGCTCGCACACCGATCCGGTCGAGCAGTACTCGGCGGTGCGGGCGGACGCCAACCGCAAGGTGCAGTCCGACGACGTGATGTCCGGTCTGGTCGAGGTCTTGCGCTCGCACGGGTTCGACGAGCTGGCCCAGGCAGGGCCGGCGCCCAAGCGCGCCGGAGAAGCGGTGCTCTGGGCGATGGAGATCGAGGAGCCGCGCGGCGTCTCGCACGCGGTCGCCACCCGCTCCGCGCCGAAGCCCGCCCAGGCGAAGCTCGTCCTGCTCAAGCGCGCCTTCCTCGAGATCTACAACTCGACCTACGGGCTGCAG
>DATKBQ010000562.1:0-3315 GCA_035546375.1 Planctomycetota bacterium
CGGCGCGCCGCGGCCCGCCGGCCCCCGCGCGCGGCGAGGAGCTCGCCGGCGCAGGCACGGCGGCGCCAAGCGCGGGAGCGCCGGGCGAGGTGTGGCACGGGCTCGTGCTCTCCGACTTCCAGGTGCGCGCCGTGCACGCGATCCGCGAGGGCCACAACGTCCTCGTCGGCGCCCCGACCGGCGCCGGCAAGACCCTGGTCGCCGAGTACGCCATCGAGGACGCCGTGCGCCGCGGCCGGCGCTGCATCTACACCTCGCCGATCAAGGCGCTCTCCAACCAGAAGTACCGCGACTTCCGAGACGACCCGCGCATGGAGGTCGGGCTCTTGACCGGGGACGTCACGATCCAGCCCGCCTCGCAGGTCCTGATCATGACCACCGAGATCCTGCGCAACGCGATCTTCGAGAGCCCCGGGACGCTGCACGACGTCGAGTACGTGGTCTTCGACGAGGTGCACTTCCTCGACGACCCCGAGCGCGGTACGGTGTGGGAGGAGTCGTTGATCTTCGCGCCGCCGGGGGTGCGCTTCATCTGCCTCTCGGCCACCATCGCGAACATCGGCGAGCTGGGGGCCTGGATCGGCGAGATCCGCGAGCACGAGCTGGTGGTCATCGAGTCACGCAAGCGGCCGGTGCCGCTGCACCACTACCTCTTCAACCCCGCGGCGGGGGTGTTCGAGCTGCGCGAGCTGGACCGCGTGCGGCGCGGCAAGGCGAAGGCCGCTCCACCCGCGGCGCGCCGGCGCAACCGACGCGGGGGCCGGCCGCCGCCGCCGGGGCCGCCGGACGCCTCGGGCCTCTTGGACGAGCTGGCCGAGCGCGACCTCCTGCCGGCTTTGGTCTTCTCCTTCAGCCGGCGCGATTGCGAGCGGCTCGCGGCGCGGAACACGCGGCGCGACCTGCTGTCGGACGAGGAGCACGCGCGCATGCAGGCCCTGCAGGAGGAGCTGGTGCGCCTCTTCCAGCTCGAGCCCTCGGTGCTCGACGGGCGGCTCCTCGCGATGGCTCGCCGCGGCATCGCCTACCACCACGCGGGGATGCTGCCGATCGACAAGGAGCTGGTCGAGCGGATGTTCACGTCGGGGCTCTTGAAGATGCTCTTCACCACCGAGACCTTCGCGCTCGGGATCAACATGCCGGCGCGCACGGTGGTCTTCCAGGCGCTGAAGAAGTTCGACGGGGTGAGCGTCGACTACGTGCGCACGCGCGAGTACCTCCAGATGGCCGGCCGCGCTGGCCGGCAAGGGATCGACGACGAGGGGCTGGTGTTCTCGGTGCTCGGCGAGCGCGACCTGGCCGAGGCACCGCTCGAGCGGCTGCTGTCGGGGGCCCCCGAGCCGGTGCTCAGCCGCTTCTCGCTCTCGTACTCGACGCTCTTGCACCTGTTGGAGTCGCTGGGGCGCGAGCGCGTGCTCGAGGCGTGGGAGAAGTCGCTCAACCAGTTCCAGCACCGAGAGGAGTCGCGCAAGGCCCAGGAGAAGAACCGCCGCCGCCAGCGGCGGGTGGTCGAGGCGCACCTGAGCTTCCTTTCGGAGCTGGGCTACGTCGACGCCGAGGATCGCCTGACCCCGCGCGGCGAGGTGGCGCGGCGCATCCCGGGCTTCGAGGTGCAGGTGACCGAGCTGTGCTACCGCGGCGCGCTCGAGAACCTCCCGCCCCAGGCGATCGCGATGGTCTTCGTGGCCCAGATCCACGAGGAGCGCCGCCGCGGGGAGTCGCCGTGGATCTCGCCGTCGCTGTTCGGCGGCGTGCGGCGCCACGTGGACGGGATCCTCGGCCGGCTTGCCGGGCGCGAGGCCGAGCTGGGCGTGCCGACGCCCATGAAGCTCTGCGACTGGGGGCTGACGGCGGCGGTGATCGCCTGGTGCGAGGGCCGGAGCATGGAGGAGCTGGCCGAGGCGACCGAGGCCGGGCCGGGGGACATCTGCCGGACGTTCCGGATGGCGCTGCAGCTCATGCGCCAGGTGCGCCGGGCGATCGATCCGGAGTGGGACCTCTACCGGAGGCTCGGGGAGGCGATGGAGCTGGTCAACCGGGACGAGGTGGATGCGCGGAGGCAGTTGGAGCTGGGGTGAGGAGGCGAGCGCGCGCGTGGAAACTCCAGGGCCTCACCGGACGCTCAACTCACCGGGGAGGCCGCAAGGCACCGCTGGGGCCCTTTGCACCCTCTGGCCATCAAGGACAAACGGTGAACTGCAGGCCGGCGGTGAGGCTGACGTTATCGGGTGGAGCGAAGCCAGGGTCGCGGGACAAGAACTGGCCGTACAGCGTCAGGCCAGGGGCCAGCCCTTTGGCGGCCATGAAGGCCGGATCGATTTCGTAGGAGTAGAACCCCTTGCATTTGACCGGATAGTGCTTCCCGGATGCCGTCTGTATGGGGAGGCGGAGGGCGGGCAGCCCGACGCAGAGCGTGCCACCTGCAAAAGGCTTGGAAGACGGCACCGTCCCAAGAATGAGGATGCCTTGACTTCCAATTTCCACGCCGGTCGCAGTGACGCGGAAGCTGCTGGCGCCGGAGAAACAGGGAAGCCCGGTCGAACCTATTGCGGGACTGCAGCCCTTGGAGCTAGGCTTCGGCGAGCAGTATCCCGTCATAGGCGCACAAGCGGAATGGCTATAACGAATGAAGAGGTCGTGATCACCATTCGTATCTCCTGGAACGACGAGCGGTGACCTCGTCGTGAATGCAATAGCATCTCCGGTGTAATCGATACCGAGGGAACCCGAGCTCCAGGTGGGAATCTCCATGCCGCTCGAGGTCAAGCTGACGCGCCAAGTAATTCCTGTAACCAGTGAATGAGCGAATACATCGTCCGTGTGGTTGTTGTCGCCAACAACTAGATTGGTTGCTGGGCTGAAAAAGGCTACGATGCGCCCATCACCCGAGATACGGGGAAACGCGCTCCCCATGTTTCCTTGGATCCCCGTGGAGGAAACGCTTGCTCGCACGGTTGTCTTCGTCCAGGTGTCGTGAACGAAAACGTCGACCGTTCCATTCGTATCTCCGGGAACCAGGTCGGTCGCCAAGCTGTGGAACGCAACGAATCGGCCATCAGCGGAGATGGTCGGGTAGTTACTCATGTCGTTTCCGACGATTCCAGCAGAGTTCACGCTCACGCAGACCGTCGTGCCAGCCAGCGTGTCGCGCACGAACACGTCCGGAACCCCGTTGGTATCGCCGGCCGCGAAGTTGTCCGCCCAGGACGAGAACGCCACGAAGCGGCCATCCGCGGAGATCGCAACCCCTTGATAGGGATTGCAAAGCGCGCAGAAGGCCGAAGAGGGATACGTCGCTTGCGCACCCGATGAGTCTAG
>DATKBQ010000563.1:0-5410 GCA_035546375.1 Planctomycetota bacterium
CGCCTGGGACGCTGAGTCCCGCGTTGTTCGTGCCGCAGGCTGGCGTGCTGCGCGAGTACCGGATGCAGTACATCTCGTTCAATGACCTCGCGCAGGACCCGCCGCCGCCTACGCCTTGGATCGCGAAGCTGCCTCCTGTGACACCGCCGGAGATAGAGCTGAACAACAGCTTCTCGCAGTGGCCTTCCTGGGTCCTGCCGCAAGGCAGCACGCAGGGGTTCGACTTCTACCTCACCGGTGTGCTCGATCCCGAAGTTGCCCAGGGAATCGTCGGTCCCAACGTGTACTTCAACACCCAGGCCGATCTTCTGTGGACGTCCGGTCTCAACTGGTGGACGAACGTCCAAGTGGAGTACCGCTGACCTGTTCCATCGAGGGTGACTCAATGAGAGCGTTCGAACTATTCATCCTTTCGCTCGGGCTTTCGAGTGCAGCCGGGGCTGCTGCTCATCCGCAGCAAGAGGTCCTCTACGGCGTTCGCGGCCCCGGGGGCGTCCTATCCGTCCTGGATCCGTCTGTTCCGCACCAGCTCAGCAGCGCTCCGCTCTCAATCTTCGGTCGCGGCCTCACGTACGACGGTTCGCAGCTCCTGACCTTCGATTCGGGGATCGCGGAAAACCTGGTGCGCATCCAGCCGGAGAATGGATTCACCCAGATCATCGGTCCGCTGGGCCTCTTCGAAATGCTCCTGCCCACGCTGAAGTGGCACCCTGGGCTGGGTAAGCTGTACGCTAAAGGTACCCAGTTGTTTCCGGCGAGCCATGCACTCTACACGATCGACCCGGCCACGGGGACTGCAACCTTGGTCGCGCCGCTCCAGGGTTTTGGGAGCTTCCCCGTGGATGCCTTCGCTTTCGATCCCTCCGGCCAAGCCTGGGCCACTGCGCCCGATGGGTACGGTCAGCGGCTCTTCCACCTCGACCTGACGACGGGGATGCTCACGCTCAAGGGCTACCTGAACGGGATCTTGGCCGGCGCCCTCGACATGGAGTTCGACTCGCAGGGGCAGCTCTGGATGAGCATCGGAGGCCAAGGGCCACTGAACGGTCTCTACCAGATCGACGTCGCCACGCTTGTCGCGACCCAAGTCTATGGTCCGCAGACGTTCGTCGGCCTCGCCTTCGCGCCCGGTTGCGTAGCCACCAGCTACTGCACGGCCAAGGCCAACTCCCTGGGCTGCACCCCACGCCTCACAATCTCGGGGCAGGTCTCCGCCAGCCAGGTCGGCGGGATCTTGCGCGTCGACCGCGTCCAGTCCGGCCTGTCGGGCCTCCTGGTCTTCGGCCTCAACGGCCGCGCGTCCACGCCGCTCTTCGGCGGCACCCTGTGCGTGGCTCCGCCGCTGCGGCAGACGCCGCTGGGGACGACTCGCGAGGGTGCGTCCTGGTTGCCGCCGCCATGCCGCGGCACATGGACGATCGACATGTCCCTGTATCTCTCGACGCATTCGCCGCTGCCGGCGGGAACGGTGGTCGACTGCCAGTGGTGGGGCCGCGACCCCGGCCTGCCATTGCCCGAAGCCGTGTCCCTGAGCAACGGCCTCGAGTTCATGACGTGTCCGTGAAATCCGGCGGCGGCCAACGAGTCCCATCCGTTCGCAGCCCGGTTTCCCGACTTGGCCGCGTGTCGAGCCCCGCCCTGCCTGCATGCATCCGGCGCTGACGGGCTGACGGCTGCGCGGAGGCGCCCTACTCCCGGCGCACGATCAGGCGGTCGGGCAATTCGTTCCGGTCGCCCTCGCGCCAAGGGGCGTGCTCGGCGAGCACCGCGCCGCAGGCCGCGATCGCCGCCACTAGGCCGTCGCAGAGGGACCCGCGGCGGATCCCCTCCAGGACCGCCCGGTCGGCCTCGGCCCAGGTCTCGGGCGCGACCCGCGAGGCGATCCCCTCGTCGGCGAGGACGATCGATCGGCGCTCGAGCAGGCTGACGAAGAGCAGGATCCCGCTCGACCCCTCGGTGCGGTGCAGGGCGTTGGCGAAGAACTCCTGCTGCGCCTGCTCCTCGGCCATCTCGCTGGCGCGCGCCTCGGAGACGAAGAGCCGCTTGAAGCCCGGCAACGCGCGGGCGACCAGGAAGCCGAGGGCGCCGAGAGCGAGCTGCGCGAGCAGGACGAGCGGCGGCGAGTCCCAGCTCAGGTGCGGCGCGAGGAGCGCGGAGCCGGCCAGCAGGAAGGTCAGGGCTGCGAGCCAGTCGGCGCCGGGATGGCGGTCGGAGCGCTCGAGCACGATCGGAACGATCTCGCCGGCGGTGCGGCGCTCGGCCTCGCGCAGCGCGGCGTGGACGCGCTCGCACTCCGCTTCGCCGAGCACGGCGAGCGCGCGGTAACGGGGCCGGTGCAGGATCGCGCGCGCGAGCAAGACGAGGAGCAGCAGCGCCGCCGCCACGGGTCCCCACATCGCGAGCGCGCCGTACCAGGCGGGCGGCGCGCCGTGCGCGGCTTCCCAGCCCGCTTGCGTGAGCGCGCTGCTCACCATCGCCCCGAGGCTCCTCCGCCGCCGAAGCCGCCGCCGCCGCCGAAGCCGCTGAAGCCGCCGCCGCCACCGAAGCTCCCGCCGCCGCCGAACCCGCCGTGCGAGCGGCCGCCACCGGGCGGGAAGAGCAGGATCGGCCACATGCCGCCGAGCCCGCGCCGCCGGCCGCGCCGGCCGCGTCTGCCCATGCGGCTCATGCCGATCAGCACGAACAGGAAGAAGAGGAGCGGCAGGATTCCGAGGAAGGCCGCGCCGGGCGACTCGCGCCGCTCCTCGGGCAGCTTCGCGTAGTCGCCTCCCGCCGCGGCGTGGATCGCCTCCACCCCTTCGCGGATCCCGCGGTGGAAGTCGCCCGCTTTGAAGGCCGGCACGAGGATGCCGCGGATGATCCGGCTCGAGATCGCGTCGGTCAGGTTGCCCTCGAGCCCGCGGCCAACCTCGATGCGCATCTCGCGCTCGGCCTTGGCGACCACCAGGATCGCGCCGTTGTCCTTGCCCGCCTCGCCGATCTTCCACGCGCGCCCGATCTCGAGGGCGAAGCGCTCGATCGGCTGCCGGCCCAGGTCGGGGACGGTCAGGACCGCGACCTCGTTCTCGCTCCCGAGCTTGTAGGACTCCATCAAGCTCTCGAGCGAGCGCTCCTGTTCCGGCGTGAGCAATCCGGCCAGGTCGGTGACCCACCCGTCGTTCGCAGGGACCGCCACCCCCTGCAGCGGCGCGAGGGCGAGGATCAAGGCTGCGCCGAGCACCGCGCTACTGCTTCCTCTCGAAGCCGAACTCGACCTTCGGCACGGCTTCCACGCCGGGCTCGATCGTGAACTGCGGGAGCGGCTCGTGGCCGCTCATGCGGGCCATGATGTTGGTCGGGAAGCGGCGCACGCTCACGTTGTAGTCGCGCACCGCGGCGGTGTAGTCCTCGCGGGCGACCGCGATGCGGTTCTCGGTGCCCTCGATCTGACTCTGCAGCGTCAGGAAGGCCTCGCTGGCCTTCAACGTCGGGTACTGCTCGGCGACGGCGAAGAGCCGGCCGAGCGCGCCGGAGAGCTGCTGCTGCGCCGCCAGGTAGGCCTGCAGCTTCGCGGGATCCTCGGGCAGCGCGGGGAGCTGCACGCGGCCGACCGAGGCGCGCGCGTCGATCACCTCCTGCAGGGTCGTCCGTTCGAAGTCCGCCGCGCCCTGGACGGTGGAGACGAGCTGGGGAATCAGCTCGCTGCGCCGCTGGTAGGTGTTCTCCACGTGGGCCCACTTCTGCTCGACGCCCGCGCGCGTGGTCACCAGGCGGTTGTAGGCGCCGCAGGCGCCGCCGCCGATCACGAGCACGAGCAGGATGGCGGCGGCCACGGCGATCAGGCAGCCGCGGCCGGCTCCGGCGCGGTTCGGGTGGCGCGGGCGGGACGCGAGGCCCCGTCGGGGCTGGGGAGTCGTAGGTGTCATGGGATCTCCGGGTCGGGCCGATCGGGGAACGAAGGCGACGTTACCGGGTCGCGGGGCCGTTATTCTTGCGCGCGGGCCCGCGCGGTTCGAGTCGCGCGCCGAAAGGACCCCGCGTCGAGCCATGCCCCGCAAGCTCCGAATCGCCCTGCGCGGCGCGGCGATCGCCGCTGCGACGGGCGCGCTCTACGCGCTGTACCTGGTCGGCCTGGTGCCCACCGGGGCCATCCCGCGGGCGCGCCGAGCCTGGCGCAGCGCCATCCTGCGCGCATGGGGACGGCTCGTGTGCGCCGCGGCCGGCGTGCGCCTCGATCGCGTCGGCCGAGCGCCGGCGCCGCCGTGCATGGTGGTCTCGAACCACCTCGGCTACCTCGACATCCCCGTGCTGGCGAGCCAGCTCGGCGCGGTGTTCGTCGCCAATTCCGAGATCGCGCGGTGGCCCGTGTGGGGCCCGCTCTCGCGCTCGATGGGCACGCTCTTCGTCGACCGCGGGCGCAAGCGCGACATCCCGCGCGTCAACACGCGGATCGAGCGCGCGCTGCGGCGCGGCGAGCGGATCGTGCTCTTCCCCGAGGGCGGCACCGCCGGCGGCGAACGCGTCGGGCCCTTTCGCCCCGCCTTGCTCGCGCCGGCGGCCGACGGCGGCCACCCGGTGCACTTCGCGAGCCTGAGCTACGCCACCGCGCCCGCCGATCCGCCGGCGGCGCTCGCGGTCTGCTGGTGGGGCGGCGTGCCGTTCGCGAAGCACGCGCTCGGCCTGCTCGCGCTGGAACGCATCGAGGCCAGGCTGCACTTCGGCGAGCGCACTCTCGCGGAGCGCGACCGCAAGCGCCTCGCCGAGGCCCTCTGGCGCGCCGTGTCGCACCAGTTCGTGCCCGTGTCCCGAGCCCCTGCGCCCCCGCGCGAGGAAGGCGCCGAGCCGTGTGCACCGTGACCTGGCTGCGCGAAGCCGAGGGCTTCACGCTCCTCTTCTCGCGAGACGAGCTGCTCACGCGTTCCGCGGCGCTCGGCCCGGTCGTGCACTGCCGCGGCGGCCTGGGCATCCTCGCGCCCATCGACCCCGAAGGCGGCGGAACCTGGCTCGCCGTCAACCAATCCGGCCTCGCGCTCGGCCTGGTCAACGGCGGACCGCCCCTGAACGAGACACCCACCTACCGCAGCCGCGGCCTGCTCGTCCTCGACGCGGCCTCGTGCCGATCGACCCGCGAGCTGGAAACCCGTCTAAGCTCCGCCAACCTCGCCCGCTTCCGCCCCTTCACCCTGCTCGCCCTCGACCCGCGCGACCCCGCCCTGGTCGCCCACTGGAACGGCACCTCGCTCGACCTCCACGACGGCGAAGGCGAAGCGATCCTCTGCTCCGCACCCCACGAGCACGAAGAGCTCGAGCCCGCCCGCGCCGCCTCCCTCCGCCAACTGATGACCCGCACCGCCTCCCCGACCGCCACCGACCTCGCCCGCTTCCACGAAAGCCACGCCGCCCCACCCGACTCCCGCCCGCCCTGCCTCCA
>DATKBQ010000564.1:0-16479 GCA_035546375.1 Planctomycetota bacterium
CCTCCGCCGGGCCCAGGCCGACCTGGGGTGCGAGCTCCTCGAGCAACGCGCGCACGGCCCGCTCCCACAGCTCGTCCTCACCGCCGTCCCGGGCGCGGGCGAGGAACTCCTGGACCGGCTCGGCTCCGGCCTCGGCGTGCTCCTCGAGCGATTCCTCGAGCAGCGGCAGGATGCGCTCCACGAGCCGGCCGAAACCGGAGCGGCGCAAGTCGCGCTCGAGCCGGCCGAGGTCGCTCACCTCGACGTAGACGTCCGGCGAGCGGATGAACCCCGCGAGCGCCCCGTCCTGTACCGGCGCGGCGCACCCCGGTCCGGGCGGCGCGCCCGAGGCCCCACCGACGTGCAGAAAAAAGACGAGGGGAGCCAGGAGCTGGGGAGTCATGGTGCGGAGAAAGGCAATCCCCATGCCGCTCGGCGCGCTACGTGGATCGCACGCTACCCCCATGGCGCTCCGGCCCAGACGTGCCGATCCTGCCCAATGGGCGCTGGTAGCTGACGCGCATCCCGCGCGGTTCCAAAGTCCGGATTCGCGCCCGGCGCGAAGCGGCACCCGACCGGCACACGGATCCGTTCGAGACCGAGGCCACGCAGGGCGGCATCTCGGTCCGCAAGCTGAAGGCCCTGGCTCTCGCCCTCGAGACCTCGGCCGACTACCTGCTCGGCCTTTCCGACGACGCGCCCGAGTGGTTCAAGCTCTGGCTCGCAGATCACCCCGATCTGACGTCCCGGCCGTAAGATCATCCACGCATGGCGCGCCTAAGCTCGCGACGACTGTTGCTCGTGATCGCGCTCGCGACGGCGACGAGCGCGCTCGGGGTAACCGCGCTTTGTTCCCTAGTCGGGCGGGATCGGCTGCTCGAGTTGCGTCGTGAAGCGGCACGACAGGAGCAGGAACGAGCGCGGAGGGAACAGGCATGGTTCGAGTTCGAGGTGCCACGAGCGATCGAGATGACCCTGTGCCTCGACGCCCTCGCGAAGGCCTTGGAGCAGGATCTTCCGATAGAGCTTGAGCGCCAAGCCAGAGCGGAACGCATCGATAGACTCTACGAACAGACCCGAGCGAGGCAGGCTCTCAACGACAAGGGACGCAAGCTGACGGATGCGGAACGTGATCGATTGAGAGCTGTGCTGGAAGATGGCTAGACAGGGAAAGTAGACGATGGATGGGCACCCGCACGAATGGCGCTACCCGAGCCTGCATGTGCTCGCGATCGTCTCGAAGGTATTGGCGGCGTTGGCGGCGCTGGCCTTCTTCATCGGACTGGTGAACTGGATCGACGACCGCCAAGGCGGCCAGCAGGTCGTCGGGTCGTTCGTCCTGGCGTTCATGCTCTGGGCCTGGGGCTCCGTCGTCGAGCTCTTTCTCTCGATCGAGGCGGAGTCTCGTTCGACCGCCGGGCACCTGCGCGCGATCCTCGAGGAGCTGCGCAGCCAAGCGCCGGCGCGAGCCGCTTGGTCCGAGGACGAGCGACGCAAGGCGTTCGAGGGCTTCAAGCAGCGCGTGTCGGAGATTCAGGACGGCAAGCAGGCATGAGCTTCCTCTTCGTGTTCAGCCGCCACGAGCGGCGCACTCCCGAGCGCGGCGCGCACGAGATCTACGAGGCGCGCTGCATCCCCGGCAACTTGATCGGCGTCGGACGCACGCAGCTCGAGGCCCGGCAGGGTCTGGTCGGTCTTCTCAAGTGGACGCGCGCCGAGGAGTCCAGCTTCGAGGACTGGTACCGCGAGTCCTGGACGCGCGCCTGCCTCGACGATCTGCTCCGCTTCCGGGAGCGCCAGGCCGAACTCGTCGAGCTCTAGCGTTCGCCGGCCTTCCCGGCCGCGTCCTTCGCGCCTTCCTCAGCGTTGAGTTTCTTCAGCGGCTCGATCGGGGTCTTGTCGTCGAGTTCTGCAAGCAATTCGCTGCCTTCATACAGCCAGCTCATCGCCACGGGGGTGCGGTCACGGTAGTAGAAGCGATGGGGCTTGAAGCCGGTGTAGCCGCCGTAACTGTTCTTCGCGTTCAAGAGCCCGAGCAGCTCCCATGCGAAGCTCACTTTGCCGGACTCGTCGCGGTACCAGGAGCGCCGCATCGGCGACCACTGGATGACAGCCGACATCGGGTCCTTGAGGTTGGACTTCATGACGACTTCCGCCAGAAAACGGGCCGCCTCCTCGTCCGGAGGCTCGCCGATCGGTGCCGCTGCGATCTCCTCGGCAGTCGGGATTCTGTTCTTGGGGCTCTCGCGCAGCTGGCGTTCCTTCGCCGCGATCGTCGCAGCAGACGCATAGCCACCTACCATCCGCGGCGGCGGCTGAGAGTTCCGCGGCGGCGTCGTGCAGGCGACGGCCAGTAGCGAGACCAGGACTGAGGCGAGAGCACGCATGACGAGGACCTCCCTGCGCTCGAGCGGCGCGGCACCAGTGTACCCAGTCGCGCCCAGATGGGCTCGTGCCTCAGTCAGAGGAGGAGCGCGCCGCCGCGAGGACTTCAAGCGGAAGTTGGCCGAGCTCAGGCCGGCCAAGCGGTCCTGACGGTTTCCTGAGTTGTCGGCGCTGCGAGGCTCGTCACGTCGATCGGTGACCGGCAGGCCGAGCTCATGGAGCTCTGATCTCTCGGCCGACGGCGCTGCTTCAGTCGGCTTTGGGGGCTCGATCTTCTTCCGCGCCCTTCAGACCCTTGAGCGTTCGCTTCAGGTCGCCGCGGATGTGCTTGATGTCGGTCTCGAGTCGCAAGTTCTCCGGGGCCTGCCCGCCGGACTGCATCATCGTCTTCCGGACTGCGCGGCCCACGTTGAAGGCGGCATTCTCAAGGGCCCGCTGGCCCTTGAGCTTCTCGTTCTCGATCCGCGCCTCCGTCTCCGTGAGCCGGAAGAGGTTGGCCGCCATCTCGCGCCGGCCCATGAAATCGAACAGCGGCCGTGCGCCCTTGCTCGGATCGCCCTTGTAGCGGCGCAAATCCGAGAGCCGCATGTTGTAGAGGCCGCGGTATCCTTCGTCCTTGAAGAAGGCGTAGTTCTCGACGCCGTGCGCGCTGGCGGCGCTGCACAGGCTCTTTTCGTGATCGGTGACGCGCTGCCGGATCTCGACTCGGGCGACATCATCCGCGCTCTCGATGTACTTCTGGAACGCGTCGGCGATGACCGCGAAGTAGGCCTGCGCCGCGGCGACGGCGGGCTTCTTGGGATCGCCGTTCATGGCGACCAGGTAGCAGGCGAACTTCGAGAGCTTGTAGTCGGCCCCGACCTCGACGAAGTTGTCCGCGACGGAGGCGCCGATCGTCATGCACGCCGTCGCGGCCCTGTTGATGACCTGCTTGAAGCTCGGCCACGACGAGTAGCCGAGCAGATCCATGAGCTGACGGGCGGACCAGCGGCGCTCGCCGTTCTCCTGCGCCAGATCGTCGAACGAGGGCCGGTCCTCGTCGAAGTGGAAGACGCCGTGCGGCGTCAGGGCCCTGCTCGTGTCGTCGGTGTTCGCGGCCACGTCTGGCGCATGCTAGCACCTGGGATCGGACCAAGCGACGCTCGCTGCCTGTAAGGGTCCGCGCCGTGGACCATCGGTCCTGTGGACGGGACCGCACGCCGCTTTTCCGGCCGCCCGCAGGGAATCCTGCAACTTTCCTGGGCCCTCGGGCAGCTCACAGGGCCGTGCGTTCGCGTTGCAGCCGCAGCGGCGGCGCGGACGCCGGCCGGAGCGCACCGCCCTCCCCTTCCCCTGCGTGCCGACCGCCTGGAGAAGCGCTGCATGTTGAACACCTGTGGAGAACTCGAGATTCGATGAAGAGGCCGTGGCGCGTTCCGCGCATCGGGAGTATCTGTCGTCCCGCCAGCTCGCCGAGTTGCTCGGGGTTCACGAGCGCAGCGTGCGGCGCTGGGCGCGGAGGGGGCACCTGCCGCCCCACCTCGACGTCAACGACCTGCGCGGGGCGGTCTCGCAGATTCCTCCCGGCACGGTATGGGCACCCAGGAATCCCGCGAGGTATAGGGGCGGCGTGAGTGTGCCTTCGCAAGTCCCGTCGCCGCACTGCGCTGCGCGCGCCTCCAGGTCCGCTCACTCGATCCCCAGCGCCTTCAGGCGGTTGTAGAACGTCCGCCGCGGGATCCCGAGCATCTTCGCCGCCTCTCCGCGCCGGCCCCCCGCGGCCTCCAGCGTGGCGCGGATCAGCTCCGCCTCGACCTCGACCATCCGGCGCCCGACCAGGCCGCGCACGCCCGAGGCGGCGGTGCGCGGCGCGGCGGAGAGCGGCGAGACCAGCTCGGGCCCCAGCTCGTCGCCGCCCAGGGCGAACATGCGCGTGAGCTCGTTCGACAGCTCGCGCACGTTGCCCGGCCAGTCGTGGGCCGCCAGCCGCTCGAGGCACCCGCGGGTCACGTGCGGCTTGGGGCGGCCAGACTCCGCCGCCAGACGCGAGAGGAAGTGGTCGATCAGGCCCGGAAGGTCCTCGCGCCGCTCGCGCAGCGGCGGGACCTCCACCTGCACCACCTTGAGGCGGTAGTAGAGGTCCTCGCGGAAGCGGCCGCTGGCCACGTCGCGCGCGAGGTCGCGGTTCGTGGCCGAGATGACGCGCACGTCGATCTCGATCTCCTCGTTGCCGCCCACCGGGCGCACGCGCTTCTCCTGCAGGACGCGCAGGAGCTTGGCTTGCAGCGCCAGGCTCATCTCGCCGATCTCGTCGAGGAAGAGCACGCCGCCCTGCGCCGCCTCGACCAGCCCGGCGCGGTCCTTGACCGCTCCGGTGTAGGCGCCCTTGACCGCGCCGAAGAGCTCGCTCTCGAGCAGTCCCTCCGAGATCGCGCCGCAGTTCACGCCGACGAAGGGCTTGGCGCGGCGCGGGCCGTTCTCGTGCAGGGCGCGCGCCACCAGCTCCTTGCCCGAACCGCTCTCGCCGAGCAAGAGCACCGGGAAATCGCCGTCGGTGATGCGGTCCAGCACCGCCAGCATCGCGCTCATCGCGCGGCCGCGGCCGACGAGCTCCGGGTAGGCGTGCCGCAGCTCGATCTTGCTCGGCACGAGGACCTCCGAGAGCGACTCCAGCGCCTGGGCCTGCTCGCGCACAGTCGCTTGGAGCTCGGCGTTGGCCAGCTCGAGGCTGCGCCGCTGGCGCTCGTTCTCCTCAAGCAGCCGCACGCGCTCCAGGGCCAGGGTCGCCTGGTCGGCGAAGGCCTCGATCAGGTCCTGGATGTCCGCGTCGAAGCGCCCGTGGGCGAAGCGGTTGTCCACGTAGAGGCAGCCCTCGACCTCTTCGCCGACGTGCAGCGGCACGCACAGCACGCTGCGCAGCTTCAGCTCGGCCACCGAGGCCGCGGGCAGGAGCGTCTCGTCGCTGATCGCGTCGTCGGAGCGGAAGGCGACGCCCGTCTCGAGGACGCGCGCGGTGATCGAGCGGCTGAGCTTGTGCAGCGCCTTGCGCACGTTCTCGCGGTCGAGGTTGCGCGCGGCCACGACCTCCCAGCCGGGCGAGGGCTGCCCGCGCTCCTCGCTCCCCGCTCGGCCCTCGCGCGAGCGCTCGATCAGGAAGCCGCGCTCGGCGCCGGCCAGCTCGATGGCGACGTCGAGGATGCGGTCGGGCAGGGTCTCGGGGCGCGTCGCGCGCGCCATCTCCTTGTTCAGCTCGAGGATGCGCAGGAGCGCGGCGCGGCCGGAGTCCTCGCCGCTTCCGGCGGGGAGGGGGCTGCGCTTGAGGAATCGGAACAAGGCGGTGCGACGCGTGGCGGGCGAGCGTTCAAGGATGCCAGGGCGCCTGCGCGCGCGCCAACGCCTCCGCGAGGGCGCGGGCGACCACGCGCGGGGCGTGGGAGCGCTGCGGCGGGAGCCCGCCGGCGCCGGCGACGAGCGCCTCGAGGTCGAAGCCGGCGGCCTCGTCGACGCTGCGCCCGCGCAGGGCTTCGCTCGCGAGGGATGCGGTCGCGATCAGCGCGCTGCAGCCGCGCGCCTGGAAGCTCACCTCGGCCAGCCGGCCGTCCTCGATCCGCGCGTACAGCTCGATCAGGTCGCCGCAGGCCGCGTTCTCGGCGCGCCCCACGCAGGCCGGCGGGGCCATCCGGCCGACGTTGCGGGGGGATTGGAAATGCGCCTGGAGGAGCTCGGGGAGGGGGCCCACGACGGAACCAGCCTAGCACGCTCGGTCTGCGCTCCCAAACCCTTGCTCGCAAAGGCTTTCCGAACGAGCGGGGGGCTGACCGGGCGAAAACGGAGGGGGCGCGTTTGCGCAAATGCAATTTCGAAGTATCCTTCCGCGCTCCAAGGGTGACGCGAACAGGGCAAACCAGCCGCGAGGCTGGGGCGCAAAGCCGCGGGCCCCCGGCCTCCGGGGGCAGCCGGGCTGCCGAACGTCACGGCGCTCATCGGCGGGGCACGCGGGATCGACCCGCCTCGGAAGCGCGGCCCGGAACCGGGAGGCTGATCCTCCAGCGCCGGGACTCGCCGGCCTGCCCTGCGGGGCACAGGCGCGCTGCCGTGGCCGGACGACCCCCGAGCGACGACACGGGAGCATGAGAGCCAAGCTCGATCCTTCGCGGACGACGAACGCCGACCGCCGGTTGGGGAACCGCGCGGCCGGTGCTGCGAGGGAGGAGAACGGTCCGGCGCGCTCTTCGGGGACGGAGCCGCGGCGGGCCGAGAGGGAGGGGTTGCGCGGCCACGGGGACGGTGGGGATCTCCCGGTGGCGCTGCGCGTTCCGATGCGTCCTGACCCTGGGCTCGCGACGGGGAGTGCTCCGGTGTGAACCGGGGCAACGCGAGCCGGCGGGAGTCAGGCCCGCTCGGGACCGCGAGGGCACGGAGCCGCGCTCCGTGCCCTCGCCCTTTCGGGAAGCTGTCGCCCGCCCTCACCCCGGCGCGTTCGCCCGCAGTCGCTCGCGCAACCGCTCGATCAGCTTCGTGTGGATCTTGCACACGCGCGACTCGCTCAGGCCCTCGAGCTGGCCGATCTCGCGCATCGGGAGCTCCTCCCAGTACTTGAGGTACACGATCCGGTACTCCTGCTCGGTCAGCTTCTGCGCCACGAGCTGCAGGAGCTCGTCGCGGGTCAGCTTCTCGGCGGCGGCATCGCTCTTCGGGTCGGGGAAGACGTCCAGCCCCGGCAGCTCCTCGCCGCCCTCCGGCCCGGCCATCGACCCCAGCGGGGCGCTGGGCATGCCGTGGCTGAAGAGCAAGCGGTACTCCTGCAGCGGGATCGACATGGCCCGCGCCACCTCCTCGTCGCAGGGCTCGCGGCTCTGCTCGGAGCGCAGGCGCTCCAGCGCGCGCTTGTGGCGCTCGATCCGGCTGCGCCAGGGCCTGGGCAGCCAGTCCTGCGTGCGCAGCTCGTCCAGCAGCGCGCCCTTGATCCTCAGCTCCCCGTAGGTCTCGAAGCGCACGCCGCGCTCGGGGTCGAAGCTCTCGATCGCGGACATCAACCCGAAGTTGGCCGCCGTGTTCAGGTCCCCCGGGTCGACGCTGCGCGGCAACCGGCCGGCGAAGCGCCTGACGGTGTCCTCGACCAGGTCCTGGTACTCCTCGACGAGGGAGTTCCGCAGATCGGCGCTCGGCCGCCTGCGGTAGGACCTCCAGAGCTTCCCCAAGCGCTTCTCGCGCTTTGGGTCCGCCCTCAGAGTAGGGGTGGAGCCCTCGGGGGAGTTGGCGTTGGAAGCCATGGGGCAGCGAACGGGCGGCGGCGCGGGGGGAAGGTCCGCGCGCGGGGGGGAACGCCGTCGGAGCGGGTGTGCATCCGTGGTCGCCGCGCCGCTCGCGCACCGTTGCGCGCCATCCGGAGCGGCGACGCCGTCTGGATAGCGGTTCCGATCGAGCGATCAAGGCCCTCGCGGGCTCCGGAAGGCCCTGTCAAGCCTTCTGGGGGCCGCGGAAGGGGCTGGCGGGATGCGCGAGTTCGCGTTCCGTTCGGCCAATGGACGCCGAAGTCGCAGGCCGAGGCAGCGCCCGCCGCCGTCCCGCGAGCGCCGGAAAAAAAATCCGGATTTTCTGTGCAGAGCGGGGTCCCAGGACCTTGCCCGCTTTCTCGGAACCCCTCAAAAGGATCCCTCGGGCGGATAGCCGAGCGTCGCGAGCACCGCGCCCTCCGCGGCCCGCATCGCCCTCCGCCCGGCCGGCTCGCGGTCGTCGTAGCCGCACAGGTGCAGCGCCCCGTGCACCAGGTACAGGGCCAGCTCCCGGCCGGGGTCGCTCCCGCGCTCGGCGGCGACGAGCCGGGCGCGCTCCAGGCTCACGTAGAGCTCGGCGGCCGGCCCCGGGAGGTCCTCGCCGAGGTCGAAGGCGATCACGTCCGTCGGCGCGTCGTCGTCCAGCCACTCCCCGTGCAGCCGCGCCAGCTCGTCGTCGGTGGTGAAGACGACCGACACCTCCAGGCCCGCCCGGCCCCCGTGCTCGAGCGCGCGCTCGACCGCCGCCGCCACCCGCGCCTCGTCCAGCGGACGAGCCAGGCCGGCCTTTTCGGGCCAGGCGATCTGGATGCTCACCGCGCCGCCGGGCGAGCGCTCACGGCTCGCCCTCGCTCCCGCGCACCGGCTCCACGCGCGAGGGCGCCTCGTACGCGCGCACGATCTGCTCCACCAGCGGGTGGCGGCAGATGTCGGCGAGCGTGAACTCGACCACGCCGATGTCGGCGAAGCCCTGCAAGCGCGCGACGGCGTCCACCAGGCCGCTGCGCTGGCCGCGCTCGAGGTCGGTCTGCGACGGGTCGCCGGTGACCACCATGCGCGAGTCCTCGCCCAGCCGCGTCAGGAACATCTTCATCTGCGGCAGGGTCGTGTTCTGGGCCTCGTCGAGGATCACGAAGGCGCGGCTGAGCGTGCGCCCGCGCATGTAGGCCAGCGGCGCGACCTCGATCGCCCCCGCCTCCTCCAGGCGCGCCAGGTCCTCGAACTCGAGCAGCTCGGTGAAGGCGTCGTACACCGGCCGCATGTAGGGGTTGAGCTTGGCCTGCACGTCGCCCGGCAGGAAGCCCAGCTTCTCCCCGGCCTCGACCACGGGCCGCGTCACGATCAGCCGCCGGCACTCGCCGGCGCGCAGCGCGCGCAGCGCGGAGGCGACGGCCAGGAACGTCTTGCCGGTCCCGGCGACCCCGAGGCCGAAGGTCAGCGTGCGCTTCTGGATCGACTCGAGGTAGCGCCGCTGGTGCTCGCTGCGCGCGTCGAAGGGGCGCAGGCTGAAGGTGCTCGCACGCGCCCGGGAGGCGCGCGGCCCGCGCGGCGGCAAGGGAAGGATCGGCGCCATCACGCCGGGCAAGGCTCGTGCTGCCGCGGCCGGCGCGTGCGGCGGCCCCACGAGGATCGTCTCGGCCTCCCGCGGATCGATCTCGCGGCCCTTGCGCAGCTTGCCGAGCAGGTGCTCGACCCGCCGGCGGGCCTCGGCCACGTCCTCGTCCAGCCCCTTCAGGCGCAGGTTCCCGTTGCGGGTGAAGATCTCGATGTCGAGCGCTTGCCGCAGGAGCTTGGCGTGGCGGTCGTAGGGCCCGAGCACGAGGATCGCCTCCTCGTGGGACCTCAGGGGGATCGTGACCTCGCTCAAGGGCGCCCGAGGATCGCGCGACCCGGTGCGGGCTGTCAATCCACCGCTCCGCTCACGCCGCCCGCGCACCGAAGAGGTAGGGCCAGACCACCAGCGCCGCCGGCACGGCGAGCAAGAGGCTGTCGATCAGGTCGAGCACACCGCCCGAGGGGCCGAACCAGGTGCCGGCGTCCTTCACCCCGGCGCGGCGCTTCACCCAGCTCTCGAGCAGGTCGCCACCCTGCGCCGCGACGTTGACCACCATGCCGGCCAAGACCCCGCCGCCAACGCCGAGCGGGCCGTCCGGCAGGAGCCCGAAGGCCGTCAACGCACCGCCCGCCAGCGCCGCCGCGGCGAGCGAGCCCAGGCAACCCTCGAGGGTCTTGCTCGGGCTGATCCGCGGGAACGGCCGGCGCCGGCCGAAGGCGCTGCCGACGTAGTAGGCGGCGATGTCGCCGACCTTGGCGAGCAGGACGAGCGCGACGAGGCCGAGGTTCCCCCAGTGCTCCCAGACGTGGAAGAGCCACGGCATCGGCGGCAGGAGCCAGAGCGCGACGCCCAGCGTCCAGCCGAGCGCGCGCCGGCGCTCGGGCGACGCCATGCCGAGCACGATCCCCACCAGGGCCGAGGGCACGAGGGCCGCCACGGGCCAAGCTCCTTGCGAGGCCAGCGGGCGCGCGAAGAGCAGCAGCATCCACGCCAGTCCCCAGGCCGTGGCGAACAGCGCGATGATCTTCACCGCGCCGCGGGTGCGCGGCGCGATCCAAGCGGCCCACGTGCTCGCTGCGAGCAGCAGCGCCGTCGCCAGCTCGCGCAAGAGGTCCGCGCCGCCCTCGGACTCCGCGGCGCGCTGCGCCGGCAAAGGGTCCTCCTTCGCGAGCTGGATCGAGGCCATGCCGAAGGCGAGCAGCGCCAGGAGCGAGGGCAGGAGCACCCACCCCAGCCGGAACGGCGCGAGCGCTCCCATGCGGTGCACCTCGCCCAGGGCGAGCGCCGCCAGCACCCACCCCATGATCAGCACCGGGTAGCCGTAGGAGCTGCGCGCCGTCCACCAGAAGATGCCCAGGACGCCGGCCCCCAGGAGGGCGCCGACCCACGTGCGCTTCCAGATCCGTGCGTGCTTTCGGTCCGCCATCCCGCGCTCGGGCTACGCGCTGGACTCGGAGCGGGTGGGCCGCTGCACGTCGCGCTCGTCCGGCACGTCCTGCACGAGCCCGCCGAACTTGCGCACGCGGCCCGCATAGTCCGCCAGCGCCGCGCGCAGCTGCGGGGCGCGGAACTCCGGCCAGCACTCCTCGGCGACGTGGATCTCCGAGTAGGAGATCTGCCACAGGAGGAAGTTCGACACGCGCATCTCGCCCGCCGTGCGGATCAGGAGGTCGGGATCGGGGGTCAAGGGGTCGTAGAGATAGCGCCGCAGGGTCTCCTCGTCGATCGCTGCGGGATCCAGGCGGCCGGCGAGCGCGTCCAGGGCGGCGCGCCGCAGCCCGTCGGCCAGCTCGGTGCGGCTGCCGTAGGAGAGCGCCAAGCGCAGGAGCATCCCGTCGTTGCCCGCGGTCAGGGTCTCGGTCTCGCGCAGCGCGCGCAGCGAGTCGTCCGGCAGGCTCTCCGTGCGGCCGATGGCGCGCAGGCGCACGCCGTTCTCCATCAGCGTCTGCCGCTCGTCCACCAGGAAGCGGCGCAGGAGGCGCATCAGGTAGCGCACCTCCGCCCGCGGTCGCTTCCAGTTCTCGACCGAGAAGGCGTAGAGCGTCAGCGAGGCGACGCCCATGCGCGCGCACTCGGTCGTGATCTCGCGCACCGACCGGATGCCCTCGCGGTGGCCGTAGATGCGCCGCATCCCGCGCTCCTGCGCCCAGCGACCGTTGCCGTCCATGATGACGGCGATGTGCTCGGGGAAGGAGCCGCCGAGGTCAGGCCTGTGGATCGCGGGTCGCGTCAAGGGGCCCCCTCAGGGCCGGGCACCTGCGGCGACCACCCCGCCTCGGCGCGGGATCACCTGCTCGCGCTCGGGCCCCACCGACAGCATCGCGATCGGGACCCCCACCTGGGCCTCGATCCACTCGACGTAGCGGCACGCGTTCTCGGGCAGGTCCTCCCAGGCGCGCACGCCGCTGATGTCCTCGCGCCAGCCGGGGCGCGCCTCGTAGACCACGTCCACGTCCTCGATCGCGGGCAGCTCCGCCGGATAGGCGGTGCGGCGCGCGCCGTCCACCAAGTAGGCGACGCCGACCTGGATCGAGTCGAAGCCGCTGAGCACGTCGAGGTTGGTCATGATCCAGCCGTCGGCGCCGTTGAGCTCGAGCGCGTAGCGCATGGCCACCGCGTCGAACCACCCGCAGCGCCGCGGCCGGCCGGTGGTCGCGCCGTACTCGTTGCCTGCCTGGCGGATGCGGGCGCCGTCCGCGCCCTTGTCCTCGGTCGGGAAGGGTCCCTCGCCGACGCGCGTGCAGTAGGCCTTGGCGATCCCGATCACGCGCTCGATGGAGCGCGGCGGGAAGAGCGCGCCCGATGCGATGCCGTTGGCGCCGGTGCTCGAGGAGGTGACGAAGGGGTAGGTGCCCGCGTCGAGGTCGAGCATCGCACCCTGCGCGCCCTCGAAGAGGATGCGCTTGCCGGCGCCGTAGGCGGCGCGCACCTCGGCGCCGGTGTCGCCCACGAAGGGCCGCAGGGCTTCGCCCAGGCCGGTGTAGCGCTCGAACTGCCCCTCGAGCGAGAGCGGCTCCTCGCCGTGCACCTGGGCCAGCAGGGCGTTCTTCTCCGCCAGCGCCGCCTGCAGCCGCGCCCGGCAGCGCTCGGGGTCCGCCAGGTCCGCGACGCGCAGGCCCGTGCGCGCGGCCTTGTCGGCGTAGCACGGCCCGATCCCGCGCCCGGTGGTCCCGATCCGCCCCAGGCCGCGCCAGCGCTCGGCCGCCATGTCGATCCGCCGGTGGTGCTCGAAGATCACGTGGGCATTCGCCGCCAGGCGTAGATTGCTTCCGTCGACCGCGATCCCGCGCGCGCGCAGGCCCTCGACCTCCGCCAGGAGCGCCAGCGGGTCCACGGCGACCCCGTTCGCGATCACGTTGACCTTCCCGGGGTGCAGGATCCCCGAGGGGATCAGGTGCAGGACGTACTTCTCGGCGCCGACGACCACCGTGTGGCCGGCATTCGCGCCGCCTTGGTAGCGCACGACGACGTCGGCGTCGCGCGCCATCGCGTCGATGATCTTGCCCTTGCCCTCGTCGCCCCACTGGGCCCCGAACACACAGACGGAGGGCATCGCGGAGGGTGGCGGCAAGAGGGCGCGCGGGCTTGGGTGGCGAGGCGGCGGGCCGGCACCCGGGGCGGGTGCGCTCCCGGCGCAGGGTCGCGGAGGCGCGGAACGGCGGATTGTCGCCCCCGGCGAGGGGAGCCACAAGCCCCTTCGCCTCAGCGAGCCGGCCCCGAGCGCCCAGGCCCCGAGCGCGACGCCGGACGCGCGCGGCTGCCGCCTTTCGCCCGCCCCCAGCCGCCGCCGCCCGGCGTGCACAGCTCCAGCTCGTCGCCCGCCGCCACCTCGAGGGCGATCTTCGAGGGGAGCGCGAGCGAGCGGGCGGACCCCGCGCGCGAGAGCCGCGCCGAGCCGCCCGCGCCCGCACCGCCGCCGGCCAGACCCCACGGCCCGCGCTCGCTGCGGTCGGCGATCCAGGCCACGTGGGCCGGCTCGAGGAAGCGCAGGCGCTTGGTCACCCCGTCGCCGCCGGCGTGCAGCCCCGCTCCGCCGGAGCCGCGGCGCACGCTGCAGGCGAGCACGCGCACCGGCAGGGCGTTCTCGAGCTCCTCGATCGGCGTGTTGCGCGTGTTCGTCATGTGCGTGTGCACCGCGTGCGCGCCCGGCCCGTGCGGCGAGGCCCCCGCGCCACCGGCGATGGTCTCGTAATAGGAGTAGGCCTCGCCGCCGGAGCGCGCGCTGCCCAGGGTCAGGTTGCTCATCGTGCCCGAGCTGGCCGCGGGAACCCGATCGGGCGCCGCGCCGGCCAGCGCGCCGAGCAGGACGTCCACCAGCCGCTGGCTCGTCTCGACGTTCCCGGCCGCCACCGCGGCGGGATAGCGGGCGTCGACGAGGCTCCCCGGCCGGGTCGCGAGGCGCACGCAGCGCAGCACGCCGTCGTTCGCCGGCGTCCCGGGCGGAAGGAAGAGCCGCAGGGCGTAGAGCACAGCCGAGAGGGCCACCGCGCGCGGCGCGCTCACACCGCCCTCGACCTGGTCGTCACAGCCGCGCAGATCGACCTCGAGCAAGCCGGAGCGGATCCGTAGGACGGCGTGCAGCCGCGCTGACCGCCCGGGGGCGACCTCGAGGCGGTCGGAGAACTCGAAGCGTCCCCTCGGCAGGCGCGCGATGAGCGCGCGGCCCAGGCGCTCGGTCCAATCCATCAGCTCGCCCGCGCGCCGGCGCAGCTCGACGACTCCGTGCTCGCGCGCCAGCTCCGCGAGCCGCCGCGCCCCGAGGCGATTGGCGGAGACCTGCGCCAGGAGGTCGCCCTCGCGCTCGCGCGGCACGCGCATGTTGGCGAGCAAGAGCTCGAGCAGCGCGCGGTCCGCGCGTCCGGCGCGCACCAGGCGCAGCGGAGGGATGCGCAGCCCCTCGGCGTGGACGTCGGCCGCGGGAGCCATGGAGCCGGGGTGCGCGCCGCCGACGTCGGCATGGTGCGCGCGGTTGGCGCAGTAGAAGTCGGCCGAGCGGCGCCCGGGCAGGAAGATCGGCGACACCAGCGTGATGTCGGGCAGGTGCGTGCCGCCCCGGAAGGGGTCGTTGAGCACGACCGCGTCGCCGGGCCCCATCTCCACCTCCTCGAGGGCCGCGGCGACGCAGAGCGGGAGCGAGCCCAGGTGCACCGGGATGTGCGCGGCTTGGCTGACCGTGCGCCCCCGCTCGTCGAACAGGGCGCAGGAGAAGTCGCGCCGCTCGCGGATGTTGGGCGAGAAGGCCGAGCGCATGAGCGCCGCGCCCATCTCCTCCGACACGGCGGCGAAGAGGTGGTGGAAGACCTCCAGGCGCAGCGGGTCGGGACTGCGTCGGCGTTCGACCATCCCTCGCGTGCCTTCGGCTCAGCGGTCGGGGTCGGGGAAGTCCTGCACCTCGAACGGCGTGTAGTCGATGACCTCCCAGCGCACGATCGGGATGAGCTCGACCTCGTTGCCGCTCTGGCGGCGCCAGAGGACCGCGCGCACGGTGCGCACGATCGCGTTGCCGAGCTGGTCCTCGCGCTCGCCCGGGCGCGGCGCGCCGCGGGCGCCGCCGAAGGAGTCCTGCGCGCCGGTGCGCTTGCGGGCGCTGACGTAGACCGTGAAGACCTGGCTCTGGGTCGTGAGCAACTGGCCCATCTCGGTGCGGTGGATCGGGTCGATGCGCTCGTAGCCCGGAAGCTCGCCGAGGGTCTGCAGCGACTCGAACACCTGGCGCTGGATGATCTCCTCGCCGAACTCGTCGAACACGGGCTCGGCTTCCTCCTCGCCCGGAGGCGGCTCCTTCTGGAGGTTCCGGTACTTGATGACCTCGTCCCAGAAACGGCTGGAGACGTCGCGCTCGTCCATCAGCGCCTTGAGCACCGCCGCCGGCGCGGTGTTGACGTTGACGGCGACGCCTCCGCTGACGCTGGCTTGGCCGCCCTGCCCTCCACCGGGGCCCGCGCCAGCTCCGGCTGGCTGGCCCGCCTGTCCACCTGGACCGATCTGGGTTTGTCCGGGCGCTGTTTGTCCGCCTTGCGCGGCACCGTCTTGGCCGGTGCCGGCGGCGGAAGGATTGCCGTCGGTGCCCGGGGCGCCCTGTAGGGTGGAGTTCCCGCCCTGGCCCGGCTGCGCGCCGCCCGCCGCCGATGGCGCCGGCGGCTCGGTCTGCAGCGCGGTCCAGACCGTGAGGAACGCCGCGATCGAGTGCACGATCGTCCCGCGCTCGTCGCGGAAGTCGCGCAGGTGGCTCTCCTCGAAGGGCGGGAGCACGCCGAACTCCTGCATCGAGAGCGCCAGCCCGCGCTCGGGCTCCTCCTCCACGTCGGAGAGCTGCTTCGACCGGGCCAGCGGCGAGAGCGAGCGGTTCTGCAAGTGATCGCGGATCGCCTCGCCCATCTTGCGCGCGTCGCTGAGGTCGATGTCCGCGGACGTCCCCTCCCGGCACATGTCGAGCACGCGCACGATGCGGTCGAAGGCCTTGCGCGCCTCGTCCTCGTCGGGCGTGAGCATGCTGAGGAGGTTCAGCTTGCTGTCCTCGTCCTGGACCAGGATGCGCAGCTCGATGTCGCCGATCGTGGTCCGCTGGGGCCGGCCCCAGGAGTCCTCGCGGCTGTCGACCGGCGGCGCCGCGCCGCCCGGCGCCCCTCCGGCCGCTCCGCCCGCGCTGCCCGGAGCCTGCGGCCCTGCCGGAGGCGCGGCCCCTGCGCCCCCGCCGCCTTCGGCGGCCCCCGCACTCTCGCCATCGGTCCGTAGATCGTCGGTGACCTTGAGCAGCGCCGACTCGATCGCCTGGTCCATCAGCGTCTGCGTGACGTCGTTGCTGGCCACCCGGGCGTCGGTGGTGGTCGAGATCGAGAGCTGCCAGACGATCGCCGCCAGCACGATCAGGACCAGGAAGGCCATGAGCAGCGCCGAGCCGCGGCGGGGAGAGGCAGGCGGGGCGTGGGAGCGGAGGAGGCGCACGGGTCTTGGTCGGACGGCTGTGGAGGGGGGATCTTCCTGGGAGTGTAGTCCCGAGAGGCGGGACGAGGGATGCATCGAGCCCACGAGCGCCATCCCGGTGTGAATCCCACAGCCCTGTTGCTCCATTCGGGCGCGAAGCTCTTCCCCTGAATTCCGCGGGAGGTTCGGCCGTCTGCGGCCGAACCGGACGCGGAATCCGGCGGCCGTACTCGGCCGCCGAAGCGCCCGAAGGGCGCCCCTGCACGTCCCTACCCCTAGAACTCCCGATGCAGCTCGACCCCCTGGAGGATCCGAGGCCGGATGAAGAAGAGCACGTTCGACTGCTCCTTCCGCGTCAGCTTGCTCCTGAAGAGCAAGTTC
>DATKBQ010000565.1:0-3436 GCA_035546375.1 Planctomycetota bacterium
GGAAGTGCCTGAGCACCGCCAAGGTCGGGATCGCCGCCGCGGCGGACAGGGCGCAGATCGTCTTCGCCGGTGCCATGCCCTTGGCCAGGCTCGTCAAGGTCTCGAGGTCCTCGCTCACGCCGCCTCCGCGCTCGATGCGCCGGAAGATCTCGTGCAGCCACTGGGTGCCCTCGCGGCACTGGCTGCACTGGCCGCAGCTCTCGTGGTCGTAGAAGCGCGCGATGACCTCGCTCGCGCGCACGAGGCAGGCGGTCTGGTCGAGCACGATCATCGCCCCGGTCCCGAACATCGATCCGATGCCCTTGATCGAGTCGTGGTCCATCGGCGTGTCGATCAGCGCGGCGGGCAAGAGGCCGGTCGACGAGCCTCCCGGGAACCAGGCCTTGAGGCTCCGCCCCTTCCACACGCCGCCCGCCAGCTCCTCGAGGATCTCGCGCGCCGGAACGCCGAACGGCACCTCGTAGACTCCCGGGCGCTCTACGTGCCCGGACACGCAGCACAGGAAGTTGCCGGTGCTCTTGTCGGTTCCGAGCCCGCGGAACCAGCCCGCGCCGCGGTTCAGGATGAACGGCACGTTGTAGAGCGACTCGACGTTGTTCACCGTCGTCGGCTGCCCCCACAGGCCGTAACCCGCCGGGAAGGGCGGCTTCGGCCGGGGGTGGCCGCGCTTGCCCTCCAGGCTCTCCATCAGCCCGGTCTCCTCGCCGCAGATGTAGGCTCCGGCGCCCTTGTGCATCCACACTTGGCACGAGAACTCGCTGCCCAGGATGCGCTCGCCGACGAGCCCCGCCGCGCGCGCCTCCTCGATGGCCGCCGCCAGCCGCCCGTAGGAGAGGCGGTACTCGCCGCGCACGTAGACGTACGCCGCCTGCGCGCGCATCGCGTAGCAGGCGATCAAGACCCCCTCGAGCACCCCGTGCGGGTCCTTCTCCATCAGCACGCGGTCCTTGCAGGTGCCGGGCTCGCTCTCGTCGGCGTTCACCGCCAGGTAGCGCGGGCGCGAGTCCTTCGCCGGATCGGGCATGAAGCTCCACTTGAGCCCGGTCGGGAAGCCCGCGCCGCCGCGGCCGCGCAGGCCGGAGTCCTTGACCTCGTGGATCACCTGCTGCGGCGCGAGCGGCGAGCGTAGGACCTTCTCGAGCGCCGAGTACCCGCCGTGGCGGCGGTAGACCTCGAGCGAGTGCGAGCCCTCGCGCCGCGCGGCCTCGAGCAGGTAGCCCTCGAACGGCTTCACGCCAGCCCCCCGAGGAGCCGCGTCACCTTCTCGCGGTCGAGGTCCTCGTGGTAGACGCCGTCGAGGTCGAGCATCGGCGCCGCGGTGCAGGCCCCCTGACACTCGACGCGCTGCACGGTGAAGCGCCCGTCGGGCGAGGTGCCGCCGACCGGCGCGCCGGTCAGCTCGCAGACCTGCTCCAGGATCTCCTCGGCTCCGCGCAGCATGCACGAGACGTTGTGGCACACCGACACCACGTGCTCCCCCGGCGGCGCGAGGCGGAACATCGGGTAGAAGGTCGCGACGCCGAAGACGTCGACCGGCTCGAGGCCCAAGAGGGCGGCGAGCGCTTCCATGGTTTCCGGCGACAGCCACCCGCCCAGCTCCTCCTGGCATCGGTGCAGCGCGGGGATCAGCGCCGCCCGCTTGTCCGGATAATGGCTGGCGAGCTCGGCGAACTCCGAGCGCAGGCCCTCCGAGAGCGCCATCAGCGGTCCACCTCGCCCATCACGAAGTCCATGCTGCCGATGATCGCGACCATGTCCGACAAGAGCCGCCCGCGCGCGAGCAGGGGGATGACCTGGATGTTCATCAGCCCCGGCGCGCGGATGTGGCAACGCAGCGGGCGGCTCGTCCCGTCGCTCGCGACGAAAAATCCCAGCTCGCCCTTCGACGACTCGACCGCGTGGTACGCCTCGCCGCGCGGCATGCGCAGGTCGGTCACGATCTTGAACTGGTAGATCAGCTCCTCCATCGAGGTGTGCACGTCGGCCCTGGGCGGCAGCACGAAGCGGCGGTCCTCGGCCAGGACGTCGCCCTTGACCGTCGCCAGGCGATCGAGGGCTTGCCAGCAGATGCGCACCGACTGGCGCATCTCCTCCATGCGCACCAGGTAGCGGTCGTAGCAGTCGCCGGCGCTGCCGACGGGCACGTCGAACTCGTAGTCCGCGTAGCCGCAGTAGGGCTGCGCGCGGCGCAGGTCCCAGTCGACGCCGCTCCCGCGCAGGACCGGACCGGTGAGCGACCAAGCCAGGGCATCCGCTCGCGAGAGCACGCCGACGTCCTTGTTGCGCTCGTACCAGATGCGGTTGCGCGTCAGGAGCTTGTCGATCTCGTCGAGCGCCGCCGGGAAGCTCTCGAGGAAACCGCGCACGGCCTGCGCGACGCCCTCGTCCACGTCCGCGTACACCCCGCCGATGCGCACGTAGGTGTTGTTCATCCGGTGGCCGGTGTACGCGTCGAGGACCTCGTAGATCCGCTCGCGCTCCTTGAACGCGTAGAAGAAGATCGTCACCGCGCCGAGGTCGATGCCCAGCGTCCCGAGGTAGATCAGGTGCGCCATGATGCGCGAGATCTCCATCAGGAGCACGCGCACCACCTGCCCGCGCGGCGGCACCTCGAGCCCGGCGAGGCGCTCCACCGCCAGCGCGTAGGCGATGTTGTTCATCAGCGGCTGGACGTAATCCAGCCGGTCGGTGTGCGGGAAGAACTTGTGCCAGCCCAGGGCCTCGCACGACTTCTCCTTGCCGCGGTGCAGGTAGCCGACCACCGGCTCGACGTCGATCATCGTCTCGCCGTCGAGCGTGACCACGAGCCGGAGCACGCCGTGCGTCGCCGGGTGCTGCGGGCCCATGTTGAGCTGCATCGGCTCGCCGTGCAGCGGGTCGTCCAGGTCCGGCCGCACCGTGCCGCCGCCGAGACCCGAGCGGTCCGCCCCTTCGGCGGTCGAGGGCGCGCTCGGCGCGTACTCGAAGACGCGCGTCTCCAGGCTCACGGCGACTCCCTCCAGTCGCTGCGGTGCACGCGCTCGAGGGAGCCCGACGTCCAGCCGGCGCGCCGCCGGCGGTCCCACTCGCGGTAGAGCCGGCCGGGCTCGATCCCCTGGTGGGGGAAGTCCTTGCGCAGCGGATGGTGGGAGTACTCCTCGGGCATCAGGAGCCGCTTGAGCCCCGCGTGGCCCTCGAAGCGGATGCCGAACATGTCGTAGCACTCGCGTTCCATGTAGGCTGCGCCCGGCCACAGGTCGATGCACGAGGGCACCCACGCGTCGCCCTCGGCGACGCGCGTCTTCACCCGCACGCGCTCGCGCTTGGCGTAGCACAAGAGCTGGTGCACGACCTCGAAGCGCGGCTCGGCCGGGTAGTGGTCGACGGCCGTGACGAAGCTCACCTGCTCGAAGCCCGCCCGCTCGCGCAGCCGCGCGAGCGCCTCGTGCAGGAGCTC
>DATKBQ010000566.1:0-4851 GCA_035546375.1 Planctomycetota bacterium
CGCGCTTCGCCGCCCCCCCGTGCTGGTGTACTGTTTCGCGCCCCGAGGCCCTCCAGGTGAGGACGCGAGCTTGAGCCGGGAGGATGCCCCCGCCACGACGGCCCCGGCGGCGCCCTCGCTCCCTCCTTCGCCTACCTCCGGCGCCCGGCCCGTGCCTGGCGAGCCCGGCAAGTTCCGCCGCGACGTGGCCTGGAACTTCGCCAGCCTGGCCGTGCTCGGCGTCAGCGGCATCGCGCTGCAGGCCCTGATCGGACGGCACTACGGCGCCGCCACGCTCGGCGTCTTCAACCAAGTCCTGGCGGCCTACATCCTCTTCTCGCAGGCGGCGGCAGGCGGCATCAACCTCTCGGCCTTGCGCGCGATCGCCGAGGACTCCTCCGACCGCGCGCGGATCTCGAGCATCGTCGCCGGCGCTGCGCTGCCGGTGCTCGCCCTGGCGGCGGTCTTCTCGCTCGCCTTCTACGCCTCGCGCGGCTTGGCAGCGGACGTGCTCGAGAGCCCGGACGTGGCGCTCGGGATCGCCGCGGCGACGCCCGGGCTCTTCTTCTTCGCGCTGAACAAGCTCCTGCTCGGGGTGGTCAACGGCGTGCAGCGCATGCGCGCCTACGCGGTCTACCAGGCCACGCGCTACCTCCTGATCCTCGCCGGGCTCGGGATCGCGCTCCTGCGCTCGGTTCCCGGGCCGCAGCTGGCCTTCGTCTTCAGCTTCGCGGAGATCCTGCTCTTCCTGGCGCTGGTGGTCGAGGTGGCCTTCCTCGTCTCGTGGCCGCGCACCCGCGACTGGGTCGCCTGGAGCTGGCGGCACCTGGCCTACGGCATGAAGAGCGCCGTCAGCGGGATGCTGCTCGAGCTGAACTCGCGCGTCGACGTGCTGATGATCGGCTACTTCCTGAGCGACGCGCGCGTCGGCATCTACAGCTTCGCCTCGATGCTCGCCGAGGGCCTGTTCCAGCTGCTCGTCGTCCTGCAGACCAACTACAACCCGCGGCTCGCGCGCGGCGTGGCCGAGCGCGCCCTGGAGCGGCTCGCGCGGACCGTGCGCCGCGGGCGCAACTGGACCTACGCCGGAATGGCCGCGGTCGGCCTGATCGCCGTCGCGCTCTATCCCTTCGCCGTGCGGCTGCTGGCCGGCGGCGGCGAGTTCGCCGAGAGCTGGCTGCCCTTCGCGCTCCTGATGGGCGGGATCGTCGCCATCTCCGGCTACTACCCGTTCCACCAGACGCTGCTCATGGCCAACCTGCCGGCCTGGCACACGCTGCTCATGACCTGCACGGTCGGTTGCAACGTCCTGTTCAACGCGCTCCTGATCCCCAGGCTCGGCATCGCCGGCGCGGCGCTCGCGACCGGGCTGGCGCTCGCAGCGTCCGTGGTCTTGCTCAAGCTGCTCGTGCGGCGGCTGGTGGGGCTGCGGCTGTGAACGCGGGAGCGGCACCGGCGCCGCGCGGACGCCGCGCGGCCTTGCTCGGCATGGTCGCGCTGACGCTGGCGGCGTTGGCGCTGCGCTTGACCGGCATCGACTTCGGCCTGCCGGTCGCGCTCGAGCAGGACTGCAAGATCCCGCTCCAGGTGGAGCTGCTCGAGAGCGGCGAGGAGCACCCCGAGGAGGATCCCGAGTTCCGCTGGTACCCGCTCTTGGTCGCGCGGCTCGCAGCGCTCGGACCGACGAAGGCCGAGGCCGCGCCCGGTGCGCCGCTCGAGCGGCAGCTCGCCGCCGCCGCGCGGCCGCACGTCATCGTGCGCATGACGGTGGCGTTGCTCGCCGTCCTCGCCGTGCCCGGCACGTTCCTGCTGGCGCGCGCGTTCCTCTCCCCGGGCTGGTCGCTGGTCGCCGCCGCGTTCGTCGCCTTCAGCCTGCTCGGGCAGAGCTTCGCGCAGCAGTCGCGGCCCCACGCGCCGGCAGCCGCGCTGTTCCTCTTGGCCGTGCTCGCGGCGCTGCGCATGCGCCGCCGCCCGAGCTGGGGCTCGTACCTGCTCGCGGGCGTCGCCGCGGCGCTGGCGCTGGGCACGCTCCAGAGCGCGGTCCTGCTCGCGCCGGCGCTCGCCGCGGCGCACCTCCTGCGCGAGGGACCGCGGCGCATCCTCGATCCGAAGCTCGCGCTCGTGCTGCTGCCGATCGCGCTCGCCGTCCCCGCCTTCTATCCGTTCTTGCAGATGGGCTCCGGCGGGGACGTCCTCGAGCTAGGCGGGCACCTGATCTTCCTCGAGCAGTTCAACGGGCGCGGATTCATCGCCCTTGCACGCGCCCTGTCCTCGTACGAGCCCGTGCTGCTCGCCCTCGCCGCCGCGGGCGCTCTGGCGCTCGCGCTGCCGAGGAAGCGCGACGGATCGCGCGCCTCCGCCGCGCGCCGCGCGGACTTGGCCGTCGCGCTCGCCTTCGCCCTGCCGTACGTGGCGGTCTTCGGCCTGTACGAGCGCACCTACGAGCGCTTCGCGCTGCCGCTCGTCCCCTACTTCGCCTGCCTGGCGGCGTATGCGCTCGCGCGCCTCGCCGAGCGCATTCCCGTCTCCTCCGCGCGCCGCCCGCTCGCGGCAACCCTGCTCGCCTCGCTCGCGCTCGCGCTGCCCGCCTACGCCTGCGCGCGCTTGGCATGGATCCGAGCGCGGCCGCACACGAGCGAGCACGCCGCGCGCTGGGTCGCCGAGCACGTGAATCCCGAGTACGACGTCCTGCTCTTCCCCCCCACCCTCGACCTGCCGATCTTCCGCGCGCCGGAAGGGCTGGCCCACGGCGGGCGCACGGCCGCGGAGCTGCGGCACTTGCCGTGGGCGCGCTACCAAGCGCTGCACCCCGAGCGGCCCGAGGGCGCGCGCGCTTGGCGCCTGCGCTGGATGCCGCTCGAAGCCGGGCTTGCGGCGATCGCGGCCGATCCTGCCAGGTGGCTGGCGGGCCTGGGCGGCGACTGGGCGGTGATCGAGGTCTTCGCCGGCAACCGCGTGCACCCCTCGGGCACGCGCATCCGCGAGGCCCTGCGCCGCCGCGCGACGCGGGTCGCGCGCTTCTCCCCGGACGGCCAGGACGATTACAGCGAGCACCCGCTCGGGTACCAGGACGAGACCAGCGTGCCCGCGCCCCATTTCCTGCGCCGCGTCTTGCAGGCGCGCGGCACGGGCCCGGTGATCGAGATCTACCGCCTGTCCGGGGCCCATGGGGGCTGAACCGCCCGACCCCCGCCGCGAGGTAGGCTTGGAGGCCATGCACACGGACGGCTTCCCCGGGCTGCGCATCGGGGTCGTGATCCCGGCCTACCGGGTCGAGCGGCACATCGAGCAGGTGATCCGCGGGCTGCCGGGCTTCGTCGACTCGATCATCGTGGTCGAGGACGCGAGCCCCGACCGCACGCGCGAGCGCGTGGCGGCGCTCGCCGAGCGCGACCGGCGCATCACGCTGCTCTCACACGCGACCAACCGGGGCGTCGGCGGCGCCATGCGCACCGGCTTCGCCGAAGCCCTGCGCCAGGGGCTCGACCTGGTGGTCAAGATGGACGGCGACGACCAGATGGACCCGGCTTGGCTGCCGCAGCTCGTCGCGCCGCTCGCCGCAGGCACGGCGGACATGGCCAAGGGCAACCGCTACGCGACCCTCGGCTCGCTCAAGGCGATGCCGCCGGTGCGCATGGCCGGGAACGCCGGGCTGACCTTCCTGGTCAAGCTGGCCTCGGGCTACTGGAACACCTTCGACCCGGCCAACGGCTACTTCGCCGTGCGCACCAGCGTGCTCGAGCGCATGAACCTCGACAAGCTGCCCAGCCGTTACTTCTTCGAGAGCGGCTTCCTGATCGAGCTGGGGATCCTGCGCGCGGCCGTGCAGGACATCGCAATCCCGGCGCGCTACGGGGACGAGCGCTCGTCGCTGTCGGTCCTGCGCACGCTGGTCGGGTTCCCGCCGCGGCTGATGTGGGGGCTCGTGCGGCGGCTCTTCTGGCGCTACCTCGTGTACGACTTCACGGCCCTGTCGGTGTTCCTGCTGCTCGGGCTGCCGCTGCTCGTGTGGGGTGTCGTGTACGGGACGGTCGTGTACTTCGAGCTGGCGAAGCTGAACGAGAACGCGACCGCCGGGCAAGTGATGCTTGCGGCGATGCCGATCATTCTTGGCGTTCAGCTCCTGCTGCAAGCTGTGGTGCTCGACATCGCGAACGTGCCGCGGGTGGCGATCTCGCCGCCGCTCGAGCCGTCGGCGGCGGGGATGCGGCTCGAGCGCGAGACGGTGGAGCGGTAGGGCGACGGCAGGGGTGACCGAGGACGGCATGGCTCCTCGGCGTGGTTTCCTGCGCCAGCCGTCCGGCCGGCGGCGAATCCTAGGAGCGCAAGCTTACAGAGGCGCGCTTAGCGCGCTTCGGCGGCCGAAGACGGCCGCTTATCGCGCCCGGAGTTCAAATGGAGAGCTTCGCGCCCGAAGGCGTGCATGAGTCACCGCGTCTTCCTTGACGGCGTACGAGATCGGAGCCACGGGCACTTGGTACGCCCCGACAACATGTCCGCCGAATCAAGTTTCCCATCGCCCGCGACCGCTCCCGAAGGATGAACCTCGGGGCGAGGCTGTCGGTAGTCGACCGCCAGTCCCGAGCGATGCCCAGCACGACATCGGGACGATGACTCCGATGCGTCGACATCATGCGATGCGCTACTCGTGGACGTACACCCAGTCGCCGATCCGATCGGGAGATCCGAAGCCTTGGTGGTGCCGATTGGGCGCGTACTCGAAGGTATCGAACGCCGCGAACTTGTAGGTGTCGACCCACAGCCGCCATCGACCGTTGTAGTTGGTGTACTCGAAGCTCGGGCGCCTGCCCCAGCCCGTTCCAGGGACTGCGGGGAGGTACGCGGGGACCAGCGTGCTCAACACGTCCGGAG
>DATKBQ010000567.1:0-3543 GCA_035546375.1 Planctomycetota bacterium
ACACAGCAGTGTGTGCAGTTCCTTGATCCAGCCGGTCGAGAACTGGCGCCGGCCGCCGATCAGGTCCACGACCATTTCCAGGCCTTGGCGGTGATCTTCCAGGATCACGATCAACCTCTGAGGATCGATATCCGTGTCACCGTGCTGGACGAGATTGGAACTGAAACCTTGCTCGACCAGGAGCTTGGTCGCACCCTCGCTCAGGTCGTAAACCCGCTCGATGATTCCGGTCTCGATGCTCCATTTGCGAGCGAGTCGCTCCCACAGGAGTCGATACGCTCCCGACTTTTCCAACCGTTCCTTTTGCTGACACCAGAGCTTCTCGAAGGCGCGCAGCTCCGCAACCTCGAGAGTCTGGGGTCTCCGGGGTACATCGATCGGCTTCCAACGGTATGCGTATTCCTGGCTCATCGCGCTGGCCCGCGGTTCCCATCCTGTCATCTACACGGTCGGAAGTCCATGGGACGTGCTTGTGGGGAACGCCAGTCGCCGTTGCCTCAGAACTTGCGGCTCTTCTGCAAGACGTCCTCGAGCGTGCCGACCGTCGAGTCCCGCTCCGGGTCGGACAGATCGAGGATCTCCTGCAGGGCGATCCCGATGTGCGGGATGTACTTCTCGATGTAGGAGCGCTTCTGGAACTCCGACTGCAGGCGCTTGCCCTTGCGGATGTAGGTGCCGAGCTTGCGGCCGACCTCCTGCAGGCCCAGGCGCAGCTCCTTCTGGATCTCCGGGTAGCCGGCGATCGCCTCCTTCGACTCGGAGGTGAAGGGCACCCACACGCTCGCGATGTGCACGAGCACGGCCATCGGGCCGATCGGGAGCGCGCCTTTCGGGTGCTGCAGGCCGTAGGCGCGCCAGTTGGTCTGGATGACGGCCTTCGTGATCGCGCAGGCCGCCTGCTGGTGCAGGAGCGGCACGCGGTTGGCGAAGCGCAGGACCCGGATCGGCTCGTCCGCGGCGCCGACCAGCTCCTCGGTCACGGGCTTGGAGTCCTGGCGCTTCTGGATGCGCCCCGCCTCGGTCAGCTCGAGGCCGACGCCGCCCGGCTTGCCGAAGGCGATCCCGACCTCGATCTGGAACGGGTTGCCGCGGTAGACCGCCGCCGGGCGCGTCGTGGCGACGTAGAAGTCGGCCTCGATCTCCTTCTCGAGGCCGGATATCACCAGCGGCTCGCCGATCGGCGAGATGCAGTTGGTCGGCGGCGAGGAGATCTTGGTCTTGGCGATCGCCGCGTGCAGCGCGCTCGCCTCCTCGCGCGCGATGCGCGTCGGGTAGGCCTTCGGCGAGAGCTTCGCGAGCGCGCAGATCTCCTCGGCCACTTTCCGGCCGACGCGGCAGAACTCCTCCTGCAAGAAGCCGGCGAGCGAGCGGGAACGGGTCTCCTTCAGCATCGCGATCAGCCGGCCCAGCTCGACGCCGTGCGGGTGCGGCTGGATCTCGAGCGTCTCCGCCGGCAGCTCCTTCGTGCTGCGCTCGTAGCTGACGCGCTCGCCGCCCGGGTCGACGTAGTGCAAGGTCAAGTGCGGGTTCGCGATCGCCGTCTGCTTCAAGTACATGTCTACCGAGCGCAGGCCCTTCTGGTAGCGGGCCTCCATCTCGATCTCGACCCGCGTGCCGTGCTCCTTCTTCCAGTCGACGGCCTTGGAGTCGTGGATGTCGGGCTTGTTCTTCGCCGTGTCGATCGAGAGCAGGAACTCGTGCGCGTCGGCGCGCTTGCCGGTCCGCGAGAGGATGCGCACCGGCTTGCCGGTCGTGAGCTGGCCGTACATGCCGGCCGCGGAGATGCCGATCCCCTGCTGTCCGCGGCTCTGGGAGAGCTTGTGGAACTTCGAGCCGTAGAGCAGCTTGCCGAAGACCTTGCCGACCTGGTCGAAGACGATCCCCGGGCCGTTGTCCTCGACCGCCATGCGGAAGCGGTCCTCGCCGGTCGGCGTCAGCTCGACCGTGATCTCGGGCAGGATCCCGGCCTCCTCGCAGGCGTCGAGGGAGTTGTCGACGGCCTCCTTCACCGCCGTGAGCAGCGCCTTGAGCGGCGAGTCGAAGCCGAGCAGGTGGCGGTTCTTGGTGAAGAACTCCGAGACTGAGATCTCACGCTGGCGCTCGGCCATCTCCTGCGCGGTGCGCCCGCGCTTCGCCGGCGCCCGCGGGGACTCGGCGGGAGTGCGCGCCGGCTTCGCGGGCGGCTCGGCGCCGTTCGCGCGGCTGGAGGAGGGCGCCGGCTCGTCGAACAGGGTCGGACCGCGCTTCGGGCTGCGCTTGGCCATGCAACCGTCATAGGGAACGCCTTGCGGCGATGCAATGGCTCCAGGAGTGGCGCGCGGGCGAGCTCAGCCCAAGGCGCGCCAAGCGAGCCAAGCCCCCAGCGCGAGGGCGAAGAGGCGCGGCGCCGAGCTGAGGCAGCCGGCGCGCAGGAAGCGCTGCTGGAGCGACCCGGCGCAGCTCGGGCAGGCGTGCGGCTTCGGCTCGGGCAGCTCCGCGCCGCAGTGCGGGCAGCGCTTCGACTCGATCAGCCGCGGGGACATGGCGCGGCGGGCAACGCGACGGCGCGCGGCTCGAGGTCGGCGCGGCACAGGCCGAGTTCGGCGGCCGCGTCGCGGAAGGTCCACAGCGCCGGCTCGAGCTCCGCTCCGGCGTCGTAGCGGCACTCCTCGCGCAGGTAGCGGCGGCAGGCCTCGAGCGGAAGACCCCAGGCCTGGCTCGCCTCGCGACCGAGCGCCTCGATGTGCTCCGCGCCGCGGGCGCGCGCCGCGGCGAAGGCCTCGACCTCGCCCGGGGTGAGCTCCAGCCCGGCGCGCACCAGCCACACGGCGAAGACGAACGGCAGGCCGGTGTCCTCGGTCCAGGCGGCGGAGGGGTTGAAGGCCGGGGGCGGCGAGGGCGAGAGCCAGGTGCGAAGCGCGGGGTCGCCGATCCGGAGCCATGCGTCCGCATCCGGGCAGGCCTCGGCGGGGTCAGCCCCTGCGGGCGGCTCGAGGAAGCGCGGGGCACGGCGCAGGCGGCTGGGCAGGACGATGCGCGTCAGGGCTTGCGCGGCATGGCTGGCGGGATCGAGGGCGACGGTCTCGACCTCGGCGAGCGGCCGGCGCAGGAAGAGCTGGACGCTCGCCACCGGCCCACGCGCGCTGACCGCCGGGCCCGCGAGGAACGAGTAGCCGGGGCGGCGGAAGAGCTCGATCGAGCTGACCAGGGCGACGTCCAGCTCGCCGGCGTGCAGGAGCTCGACCAGGCGCGAGGGCACGGCCCGGGCGAGCTCGATCCCGCCCTCGCGCTCGAGCCCATGATCCAGGGGCCGGGCGACGAGATAGGGGGGACTGCCGACGCGCAGGGGCATGGCGGAAGAGGGTAACCGGCAACATTCGAGTCGCAGTCGAAGTTCCACTTTCTCGGCCGTCTGGCCAGAATGGCGCCCCCGACGGAGAAAGTGGAACTTTGACTACGACTCGAAAGTTGCGTTTCTGGGTGGTCGCCTTGGTCGGGCTCTCGGCCTGCACCACGCTCGCGCGCGAGGCGCCGCTGCCGTCGGGCGCCCAAGCGCGCTCGCTC
>DATKBQ010000568.1:0-9423 GCA_035546375.1 Planctomycetota bacterium
GTCGCCGCACAGGCCCAGGCGATCAACGTCGACTACGGCGGCTTCAACCCGGCCCCCTCGAGCACCTACGGCGCCGGGGCCAACCAGCCCGGCCTCTGGAACCTCGTCTCCTCGAGCTTCTCCTCCCCGCTCCAGGACATCAACAACGCCAACACCTCGGTCACCGTCAGCTCCACGGGCGGCGCCTACGGCTTCGGCTTCAACAACGCCGGGACCACGGGTGACGACGAGCTCCTCTTGGACGACGGCATCGACGGCGCGACGACGATCAACTTCGCAGGTCTCGCGAACGGCAGCTACACCGTCTACACCTACGCCTGGGCGCCGGACAGCCCGACCGCGTACATCACGAACGTGAGCGTGACCGGGTCTCCCGACCCGGCCCAGAACGTCTCCGGGGCCTGGACCGGCACGCACCAGCAGGGCGTCACCTACGCGAAGCACACGATCAACGTCACCAACGGAACGATCCAGATCGTGACGGCCGTCGTCGCGGGCTTCGCGACCGAGAACGGCGTTCAGATCGTGCCCGCTACCGGCGGGTGCACCGGCAACCCGGCGATCTACTGCACGTCCAAGGTGAACTCGCAGGGCTGCACGCCCTCGATCGGCGCGACCGGCACGCCCAGCGCCTCGGCCGGCAGCGGCTTCGTGCTCGCCACCACCAACGAGCTGGACAACAAGTTCGGCCTGTTCTTCTACAGCAAGACCGGCGCGAACAACGCCTCGTTCCAGGGCGGCTTCCTGTGCGGCACGCCCCCGCTGGTGCGCACGCCCGTCCTGAACTCCGGCGGCACCCCGCCCTGCGGCGGCGCGTACACGATGGACTTCAACGCCTACATCGCGGGCGGCGCCGACCCGGCGCTCATCTCCGGCCAGCAGGTCTGGGTGCAGACCTGGAGCCGCGACCCGGCCAGCCCGAGCACGACGAACCTGAGCGACGCGATCACCTTCACGATCTGCCCGTGATCGCGGGTCCCTCCTGACCCCGCGCTCGAGGGGGTCTCGCTCCAGCCGGAGCGGCGCTGCGCGGGCGGTGCCGCTCCTCTCCGTTTCCGGATCCTCCGAACGTCGGCCGCCGTTGCCGGGTTTCCCAGGAGCGTTTACGATCGCACGCACCGGGGCTCGCGGCCTCGGGCGGCGACTCGACAGGGACGCGGCTTTCCAGGGCCGGATCTCCTCCGACGTCCGCAGTCCGGCGAAGACGGAGACCTCCGGCGCCGGCTCGCGGGCCGTCCTCACTCCAACCCCTCAGGAACATCATGGAACATCCCTTTTCCCTTCGGCTTCGCGGCGCCGGGATCGGCGCTGCAGCTCTGCTCGTGTTCGCCTCCGCGGCCAGCGCGCAGAGCATGAACCTCGACATCGGCCTCTCGGGCTTCTCCACGCCCTCGAACGCCTACGGCGCTGCGGCCTCGCAGCCGGGCCAGTGGAACGAGATCGACGGCAGCCAGCCGGGCGTCTCGTTCCCGCTGGTCAATCTCTCCGGCGCCGCGACCTCCGCCAGCGTGAGCTACACCTCGGTCGGCAACTCCGTCGGCAACTTCACGTTCGACAACCCGAACACCTTGGGCGACGACCAAGCCCTGCTCGACGACCTGCGCGACATCGGGAACGGCGGCACCCTGCCGCCGAGCGAGAGCGTCTTCACCTTCACGGGCCTGGCCAACGGCTCCTACACGGTCTACGCCTACTGCTTCGCTCCCGACAACCGGGTCGGTTATTCGACCGGCGTCACCGTCAGCGGGGGCACCAAGGGCGCCCAAGTGTGCGGCAACGCCCAGTGGACCGGCCAGCACGTGCTGGGTGGGACGTACGTGACCGACACGGTCAACGTCACCAACGGGCAGCTCGAGGTCAAGTTCGATTCCCGCGGGATCAACGGCAACTTCGGCTCCGCCAACGGGATCCAGCTCGAGTCCGGCGGCTGCTCGGGCAGCGTCACCACCTACTGCACGGCAAAGGTCAACTCGGCCGGCTGCACGCCCTCGATCGGCTCCACCGGCACGCCGAGCGCGACCGCAGGCAGCGGCTTCAACATCACGACCGTCAACGTGCTCGACAGCAAGTTCGGCCTGTTCTTCTACAGCAAGACCGGAGCGTCCAGCAGCCCGTTCCAAGGCGGGATCTTGTGCGCCCAGCCGCCGCTCGTGCGGACCATGGTGCAGAACTCGGGCGGGACGCCGCCCTGCGGTGGACTCTTCGCGATCGACTTCAACGCCTACATCGCCAGCGGCAAGGACCCCGGGCTCGTCTCCGGCCAGAACGTCTGGCTGCAGACCTGGAGCCGCGACCCCGGCTTCGCGCCGCCCGACAACACGAACCTGTCCGACGCGCTGACCTTCGTGATCTGCCCGTAGCGCATCGCGAGGGCCACACTTCCTTCGAGCGGCGCCGCGCGGGCGGCGCCGCTCTGCGTTGGGGGACGGAGTCAGGACCCGCCGGGGACCGGGCGGTTCGGGTTCGGTGCCATGGCGACCAGGAGGACGGCGCGGCCAGAACCGGGGTTGTCGACGCCGTGCGGCTCGCCCGGGGCCGCGAAGGCGAGGCCGCCGGGGGAGAGATCGCGCGTCTCGCCGGCGATCGTGATGCGCGGGCGGCCTTCGAGCACGAAGTAGAACTTGGTGGCGTCGGCGTGGGAGTGGAGCTTCTGGGATTGACCCGGCTCGAGGCCGTAGAGGTCGCAGAAGAGGTGCTCGGTCTGGAACAGATTGGTCTTGTGGAGGGCGGCGGCGTCGAAGCGTCGAAGGCCGGGGGTGTCGAGGAAGGGCATGGGCGGATGGTAGGCGATGGGGAGGGGCGGCGGTCGCCCGGGCATGCCTGTCGCTGGGCGCCGCCATCTGCGCGGAGCCCTGGGCGGCGAGCGGTGCCCTTGATGCGCCGCGGGGTGCGCCACGGATGGGTGCTCGAGCCGCCGCGTGTGCCGGACGACGTAGGCGAGGATCGATTCCTCCGCGATGCGCGACGGCGCTGGGCACGCGCGCGCCCCGTGCCGCTGCCCGGCGCGTTGAGCGACTCGCTCGCGCGCCTGCGGCCCGAGGTGCGGCGCTCGCTTGCGCTCTTCGAGCGTTTGCGCGCAGGTCGGAGCTTCCTGGACGAGCTCTGGAGCCGGCTGCGGGGAGACGACGCCTTCGCTCCCGCCGGCGTCACCGTGAACCTCGGCGATCCGCGCGAGATCGAGAAGGTCTTCGCCAACGCGCGGCGCGGCGGGCGGGTCGCGGCGCGCGACCTCTACGCGAAGCTCTCCTGGATCTCCCACGACGAGCGCGACCCCTCGCTGCGGATCCGCTTCTCCTTCGGCTCGGAGGATCTCCTCGAGTGGCAGGCCGAGACCCGCCGTGCGAGCTGGGCGGACCGTTTCGCGGAGGCGCTCTTCCCCGAGTGCGCGGCGATCGCCTCCAACGCTCCGCTGGTCGGGCTCGTCGAGCGGCTCGCCGGCCGCCGCGTCCGGTTCTCCGAGCGCATCGTCTACTCCAACGCGCCCGGTGGCGGCGCGTCGTTCCACGCCGACCTCGAGCCCCGCCAGCTCGGCGTGGTCTACGGGCAGCTCTCCGGCGCCACGGCCTGGCTCGCGCTGCCCCGGCGGGAGCTCGCCCTGGAGATCGCGCTCTGGGCTCGCCGCCGCCGTCGGGCGCGGACCTCGACCGCCGGGCGAGCCCTGCGCGCGCTCGACCGCGGGGGAGATCCCGAGCTCGCGCGCCTCCTCGATTCCACGCCGGGCTTCACGGGCGCGCTGGCGCGGCGCGGCGCGCTCCTGGTCCTGCGCGCGGGCGACGCGCTGCTCCTGCCCTCGCCCGGGCCGCAGAGGATCGCTTGGCACTCGGTCTTCGCGCTGGGCAGCTCTCCCAGCCTCGCGCACTCCTACGGGATCTTCGCGCGCAGGCGCTGACAGCGGAGCGGGCTCGGCGCAGCTCGACCGCGCGAAACGGCCCGCTGGCGCGACACTAGCCCGAACTATTCACCAAGCGGCGAGCGAAACGTCGCAAATGCCGGTGGATGCAAGGCAGGCGACGGAGGGCACCGGAGACGACCTTGAACAGGTCGTCGAGGAGCCCGACCGAGCCTAACGCAGCAGGCGCCGGCAGTTGCGGCGTTGCAGCCGGCGGCTGGTGAATAGTTCGGGCTAAGCCCTGAACCAGGTGTCGATCCAGGGCCTCGCAGGCTCGTCGGTCGTGGAGCGCAGGCGCGCGAGCTTCCGGAGCTTGGCGTTGGTCGGATCGTGCGGGATCCCGGAATAGGTGTCGCGGCAGGTCGAGATTACCGCCCGCCGCGTCGTCTTCGGACCCGTTCCGGGCGCGAAGAGCTGGCGCAGCATCTCTTCGTCGGGGGTGCCGTTGTGGCTGCCGTGGTGCGAGACCTTGAGGAAGTGCACCGGACCCTGCAGCACGCCCTCGCGCTGCATCCTGCGCCAGCTCCGGAGCTCGGCGTCCCCCGCGAAGAGCAGGCGCCATCCGCGCCACTCGAGGAGCAGCACCACGCTCGTGTCGTTCGCCGCGCGGTCGATCGCGAGCAGGTTGTCGGTCCACCCGCGGGCGCGGCTCTCGACCAGGTCGTGGAACGCGCCCACGTCCACTCCGGGCGGCGGCAAGGGCGGCGCGGTCCGCGTCAGCCGACCGTCGGATCCGGCGGTGAGGCCGAGCGCGCTCGGCATCAGCGTGCTGTAGTACTCGCTCGTGTCCTCCTCGGGCGCCCAGATCTCGAATCGCGCCTCCTCGAACGGGTGCTTGCCTCCGACATCGGCGCCGCGGTGCACGTAGTGCGTGTGCTCGGCGAAGCCGCGCAGGAACTCCACGCAGGGGGCCGTGCTGCGCGGATTGTTCGTCGCCAAGAGCGCCGCGAAGGGGCCCGGCGCCGCGCCGAGGTGCTTCGCGACGCGGTCGTACGCCTCGAGCAGGAGGCTCTTCTTCCGCCGGGCGTCCGGATGCGTGTCGTAGTACTCCGGGTGCGCCGACGCGGTGAGCCAGGCGTGGTCGATGCGCAGGTGCTCGCGCAGCTTGCCGCCGTACACCCTCTGGTCCGCGTGGAGCAGCCCCTGGACGTGGTCCAGGTGCTCGTGCGTCATCACGTACAGGTCCACGCGGCCGCCCGTCCTCTTCACTACGTCGCGGACGACCGCCTCGAAGACCGCGTCGTCGCCTCCGCGTCCGCTCAGCACGTTGCCGACGTCGATGAGCAGGTGCCGCGTGCGCTGCGCCTCGGGCACCGACACCAGCACCGCGTCGCCGAACCGCACGTCGTAGACGCGCACGCGGAGGCGTTTCAAGGCCGCCATCTCACACCTCCGGGATCGCGTGGAGCGCGCGGGCCGTCGCGCGGACGCGGAGCGCGCCGCCGTCGAGCTCGCCGCGCACCACGCCGCGCAGCGGCGAGCCGTCGGGAGCGCAGGCGTCGGCCCCCAGCCGCAGGCGGCCCTCGTCGAACATCCGCGCCAGGAACCTGTCGCGCTCGAGCGCGTCGCCCGGCGCCCGGCGCGAGGTGACGATCGCGCGGATCGCGGGCTTCTCCCGTGAGCCGGCGTCGGGCCAGCGGATCGCCAGCGTGGTGCCGCGGACGACGCGCCGCCGGCGCGGCAGGCCGCGTCCGACGCCGCTCTCCTCGAGCTCGGTCCACGCGACTTTCAGCAGGCACTCGCGCACCAGCGACCGGCCCTCGCCCTGGCGGTGATAGTACTGCTTGGTCACGTCCAGCCGGTCGCGTACCTCGAAGGGCGTGCGCGGCGGGACGCCGAGCAGCTCGCGGTTGCGCTCGCCGAAGCGGTAGGCGAGCCAGTCGCTGCGCACGAGCTCGTCCAGGTCCAGCCCTCGGACCGCTGCGTGGTCGAAGTCGCGCGGCACGTCGAGCTGCGCGCCGTCCGCGACGATCCCGCGCCGCACGAACTCCTCGCGCAGCCAGTCGCGCTGCTCTCCGCTGTCGGGATGCGAGGCCTCGTCCGAGGCGAGCAGCGCGCGACCGAAGTCGACGAACGAAGCTTCACCCGGCGGCAGGTAGTCGAGCGTGCGCAGGACCGTCCGCTTGAAACGCTCGGCCGCGATCCAGAAGGCGCGCTGCCGCCCGATCTTCACGCGCGAGCCGTCCGCGGGGTGCGGAGCCGCCGGCGTCTCGGGGGCGGGCGCCGCCTGCCGGTATTCGGCGGGCGACGCGAGCGAGGTCGCAGGAACGCTCTCCTCCACCGTCGCGTCCAGGAGCTCGCGATGGATGCGGACCATCACGCTGTAGAGCGCTCCCGAGAGCACCTCGCTCAGCGCGTGCGGGCTCGTCGCGTCCACCTCGGCCAGCGTTCGCGTGTTGTTGAGGTCCCGGATCCCGCCGGTTCCGCGTCCCACCACCGCCCCGAACTGCTCGGCGACCTGGGTGAAGGCGTTCGGCCGCTCGAGCGCGTCGCCGACGTGCTCGCGCACGCGGTCGGTCAGCTTCCGGCTGCGGAAGGCCGAGAGCAGCATCGCGATGTCCGCCACCGCCTCGTGGATGGCGAGGGACTGCGGCAGCACCGCGTCGTAGAGGTCCGGCGCCACCGCGTCGAGGATCGCGTGCGCGGTCTCGTGGGCGATGATGTCCTGCGAGTGCGCCGCGTAGACGCGGCGGTGCGGCTCGGTCACGTAGAAGAGCTGCAGGCTGCGCGACGCGCGCTCGTAGAAGGCGTTGCCCCACTCCCCGGCGCGCGGCACGACCAGGAGCTGCTCGCCCGGGAAGGCCCACTTCACGCGCCGGCCGAGGGAGTCCGCCTCCTCGAAGATGTCGAGCGTCCGGAAGATCCCGCCGCAGACCGAGGCCTGGATGAACGCCGGGTGGTCGAGCGGCGGCCCGGGCGGCAGGTCGTACTTCGCGACGCCGCCGTTGTCGGAGAGGCGCGCCCCCGGCACGAGCGCGCCGCTGTCCGGATCGAAGTCCACGACCGCGACGCGACGGCACACGGGCCCGTCGAGGAAGACGTCCTCGCCCTCGACCGTGAACCAGTCCACCGGCGGGATGTCCTTGTACTGCGCGACTTCTGGGTCGTTGACGAGGACCGGCAGTCGGACCTTCATCGGGCCTGCCTCCGCTTCTTCCCCTCGGATACTATCGGCTGAGAGTGAGGTTGGCGCGCGACGGCTCCGAGCCGGCGCTACTTGACGTACCCCAGCGCCCGCAGGTCGCGCAGCACGTCGGGCGTCAACGGCGTGTCCGCGGCCTCGCCGAAACGCGTCCCGAGCCCCTGGTGCGCGCGCCACAGCCGCTCGAGCTCGGCTCGGTAGCGCGCGACGAGCTCGGGATGCTCGTCGTTGACCGCGCGCGCGGCGAACGGATCCTTCTCGAGGTCGTAGAGCAACAGGCGCGGCACGTCGGGGAACCAGGGGTGTACCGCGCCCCAGCGGCCGCCGGCCGGCACCGCGTGGCGCCCGCGCGTCGGGTCGGCGCCGCCGGGCAGCGGGCCGATCTCGAGCGATGCGCCCCAGCGGCCGTCGATCAGCTCGAGGTTGCCGACCAGCTCGCCGCTCGCCTCGTCGACGCGGAACTCGTCCAGCACCACGACTCGCGGCTCGAGCTCCTTGCCGAACAGGGCCGGCGCCAGCGAGCGCCCCTGCGACGGATCCTGCGCCGGCAGGTCGACCAGCTCCAGGATCGTCGGCAACAGGTCGACCAGCGAGACCGGTTGCGCGATCCGCCGCCCTGCCGCGAGCTTGCCCGGCCAGACGAAGATCAGCGGCACGCGCGTGGCGTAGGAGTCGAACAGCGCGCCCTGCCACGGCTCGGGCTGCGGCTCGATCAGCCCGCGGCCGAAGCGCGTGAACGTGCCCGCCGGATGGCCGTGGTCGGAGGTGATCACGAGTAGCGTGTCCTCCCACTCGCCCTCGGCCTTCAATTGCTCGACGAAGCGCTCGAGCTCGCGGTCCTGGTGCGCCATGGTCTCGTCGTAGAGCCCGCGGCGCGTGTCGTAGTAGGCGTGCCGGTCCAGGCCGGCCTCCGCCAGCACCGCGTCGTGGAACGCGGCGATGCTGGTCGTCCCGAACTTCACGCTGGTGCTCCACATCTTCTGGTGCCACTCTTCGAGCTCCTCGCGCCGCTCCGGCGACACGAAGAGGCCGGCGAAGGGCTCGTGGGGCTCGTGCGGTTCGTGCACGTCGGTAGTCTGGAAGTGGATCCACCAGGGGCGGCCCGGGTAGTCGCGGCGGAAGCGCCAGAAGGCCTCGTGCAGTTCCGTCGAGGAGCGCGAGTGCTCGCCGGTCTCCGAGTCGCGCAGGAAGTCCACGCCGCGCTCGAGCCCGATCACGCGCGCCGCGTTGGGGTTCGAGGTCAGCACCGCGGTCACGTAGCCGCCGTGCCGCATCCGCTCGGCCATCGTGGTCGCGCCCGCGGGCACCGGCGTCGAGTGCACGCCGCGCCGCAGCCCGCCCAGCACGCTGTGTTGCAGGCCGGTCATGAACGAGGCGGTCGAGCTCTGGGTCCACGTCGAGTTGGAGTGCGCGCGCTCGAACACGACGCCCTCCTTCGCCAGCCGCTCGAGGAAAGGGGTGGTCTTGCGCTCGTAGCCGTAGACGCTCATGAAGTCCGCGCCGGCGCCGTCGATCACGTAGAAGACGACGTTGGGCCGCTTCGAGCGCGCGCTCCCCGACACGATCGGCGCGCCCCAAAGCGCGACCGCGCCCGGCTGATCGCTGTTCGCATGCAGCGTCAGCTCGACCTCGCGCCCGGCCCAGCTCGAGAGGTCGGAGAAGCTCTGCACCCAGGCTTCGCCGTCGGTGGACTCGGCGAGCAGCACCTCGGCGATCTCCGGCGAGCCGGACTGCAGCGTCGCGCGGTAGCGCACCGGCAGGCCGGGCAAGCTGGCCAGCCCGACGTCGAACCGGCCTCCCTCGGGAACGCTCAGCTTCCACGACAGCGAGGCCGGTGCATGCGCGTACAGCGTGTGGCGGGTCGTGCCGCCGCGGACGATGGCGCGCACGCCGGCCTCCTCGGCGAACTCGCCGCCGCGCGGCACGAGCTCCACCGACACGAGCTCGAGTTCCGCCGGCTGCGGGGCGGCGAAGAACAGGCCCAGGCTCTCGAGCTTGGCCCCCTGCTCGCGTGGGATGAGCGGAAGCTGGTAGGTCTGCAACGAGCCGTCGTTGAAGACCGGCGCGGTGCCCTCGGAGGCCATGAAGAAGCGGAAGCCATTCGGCAGCGCACTCGCCTCGTCGACGTCGTAGCTCGCGCCCATCCCCGCCATCCGCGAGTGCGAGCGCGCCCGGACGACGACCGCGGCCCACGCATCGAGCGGTCCCTCCGGCAGGTCGACCGCCAAGCCGCCGACCAGGAGGCCGCGCGCGCTCTCGCTCGCGAGGAGCTTGACGCGCGTCGCGCCCGCGATCGGCTCGAGGGCGAGCGGCGCGAGCTGCGGCGAGCGCGCCGCATCGAGCGCGCGCCATTCGGGCCGCGGCTCCGCGAAGCTCCACGCGCGCGGCTCGC
>DATKBQ010000569.1:0-6359 GCA_035546375.1 Planctomycetota bacterium
GTGCTCCAGCGCACCGATGAAGTGGTTGATGAAGGTCTCGCAGGAGAGGTACAGGATGCGCGTATCGGGCGTGCGCTCGAGCAGCGCGAAGCAGAGCGACTGCAGGAGGTGCGTCTTGCCGAGGCCGACGCTGCCGTGCAGGAAGAAGGGGTTGTAGGGGATGCCCGGCGACTCCGACACGCCGAGCGCGGCGGCGTGGGCGAAGCGGTTGCATGGCCCCACGACGAAATTGTCGAAGCGGTAGTTGGGGTTCAGCGCGACGTCGGATGCCCACAGGAGGCGGTTCGAGCTCGCGTCGAGTGGCTCCGCGCGGCGCCGATCGGCGCCCCGTGCGAGCCGCCCGCCGCTCTTGCGCATGGCGCGGCCAGCCGGCCCCGGGAAGTCCTGGCCAGCGGCAGGGACCGCCGCGGCGGTCCCTGCGCCGCCTTCGCCCGCATCGGCCGCATCCGCGGCCCCCGCGGCCCCCGCGGCCCCGCCCGATACGGGGGGCCGGCAGGCCAGCTCCGCGTCCACCACGAAGTCGATCGCGCGGGATCCCGCGCAGACCTCCGCCACGGCTTCCTCGAGCGCCGCGCGGTAGTTCGACTGCAGCCAGTCGCGGGCGAAGGTGTTCTGGACCGCGATGCAGACCGATCGCGCGTCCACCCGGCGCAGCGTGGCGCGGCGGAACCAGGTCTCGAACTGCTCGCGCTTGACGCGCCGGCGCAACGCCGCCTGCAGCTCGCCCCAGATGCGCTCGCGCTCGGCTTCCGACTGATGCTCGACACCGGACTGATGCTCGACACCGGACTGATGCTCGAGACCGGAGTGATGCTCCATGCCGGAGCGATGCCCGAGGCCGGAGGGATCCTCGAGGCCGGAGCGAGGCTCCGGGCCGGGCGGCGCTCCGGCGTCCGAGGGCGCCCCCTCCGGCGAGGACGCCGCCGTCGCCGCGGCCTCGGCTCGGCTCCCGGAAGGCTCACGGGACATGGGCTCGCCCAGATCGCCGGGGCGCGTGATGGCGATCGGGCCCGCACGCTCCTTGTGGACGGTGGGCGCGGGGACGGTAGGCGCAGGGACGGCGGGCTCCCACGTGCCGAGGCGATCCGGCGGCTGCATCCTGTTATTCCCCCTTCCCAGCGTCCTCGAACGAGCGGCTTCCGCGATGAACTGTGGCAGCGAACCGTGTGGCAGCGATCTGGCAACGATGTGGCAACGGTCGGTCAACCATCTGGCAGAGATCCTGAGAGCGATCCGGCGACCCGCAGCTCCGTGCAACGCTCGGCAGCACGCGGATCGCGCGTGCTTCGGAGGCCGGCGCACACCCGTCCTCGCGGGCTTCCCCGTGCGGACGCCGCCCTTGCGGCAGGCGTCGAGGACCGGGACAGAGAGGCGGGGGCGAGTTCGCGTGCGGCGGCGACCGAGGGCGCATTACAACGGAGCTGGGTCGCGAAGGTCAACAGGATGCACGCGAACTCTTGAGGGCGCGTTCACAAACCCATGCCGGGCTCGCGTGTTGCGTCGCTCCGGCCCGCGGTTTTCCTCAGGATCTCCACAGCCTCTCGGATCTCTCTCAACAGCGTGTCGCGTCCGATGGAGATGCGCAGGCCTGCGCGCGCCTCGCTCTCGGAGAGTCCCATCGCGAGCAGCACGTGCGAGGGCTCGAGCGAGCCGCTCGCGCAGGCCGAGCCGGCGCTCAACTCCAGGCCCTCAAGATCGAGTCGTGTTACCAGCACCTTTCCGTCTACGTTCGGGAGCAGGATGTTGAGGGTGCCCGGGAGGCGCTGCTCGCTGCCGAGCTCGGAGCCGAGCAGGCGCGCGTCCGGCAGCGCTTCGTGCAGCGCCTCCCACAGGACGGCGGCGAGCTTGGCGGCGTGCGCGGCGAAGCTCTCGCGATCGCGGATCGCCAGCTCGATCGCATGGCTGGCGGCGACGATGGCCGCGACGTTCTCGGTGCCCGGCCGCAGGCCGCCTTCCTGCTCGCCGCCGTAGAAGAGCGGCTGCAGCTCGACGGGAGCGCGGCGGTAGAGCACGCCCACCCCGAGGGGTCCGCCGATCTTGTGGGCCGAGAACGAGGCCAAGTCGATGTTCCAAGCCCTCAGCGGCAGCGGGACGCGCCCCAGGGCCTGGGCCGCATCGGTGAACAGCAGCGGCCGGGTCTGGGGCAGGAGCCCGTCGAGGCCTTTGCCGATCGCTTCCAGGGGCATCCGCACCCCGACCTCGTTGTTGGCGGCCATGACGGCGACCAGCCGTGCCCCGTCGGCCTCGGCGCGGTCGAGCACCTCGCCCGGATCGAGGAGCCCATGGGAGTCGACGCCCACAAGGGTCAGCGGGTGGCCTTCCTGCTCGAGCTGCGCCGCCGCGGCCAGGACCGAGGAGTGCTCCACCGCGCTCGCCACGAGCCCCGCGCGCGGGCCTTGGCGGCGCACGCCGCCGAACAGCGCCAGGTTGCTCGACTCCGTGCCGCCGGAGGTGAAGTGGATCTCCTCCTCGTCGACCCGCAACGCCCCCGCGGTGCGCTCGCGCGCCTCGTCGAGGAGCTGCCGGGCCTCGCGGCCAGAGCGGTGCAAGCTGGAAGGGTTGCCCCCGGTGCGCGCGAGGGCCTCGAGCCAACGCTCTCGCACCTCCTCGCGGAGCGGGGTGGTGGCGTTGTGGTCCAGGTAGATGGGCGTCATGACCGGGAGAGGACCCGCCGGTAGAGGTCTTCGTATTGCATGACGACCTGTTCCCGGCGGAAACGGGCGAGGGCCTGCTCGCGCGCCGCCCGACCCATGGCGCGGGCGTCCAGCTCGCCGAAAAGCAGCGCCGCCAGGTGCCGCGCGAAGCCCGCCAGGTCCTCCGGCGCCGACAGGAGCCCGCTGAGGCCGTGCTGCACGACCTCGCCCACGCCGCCCGCGTCGGTCGAGACCACGGGCGTGCCGCAGGCCATCGCCTCGAGCGACGACAGGCCGAACGACTCCTGCCGGCTGGCGAGCGCGAACACGTCCGCGGGCGCGAGCAGCTCGGGCAGCCCGTCGCGCTCGCCCAGGAACGTGACGCGGCGCTCGATCCCGAGCCGCTGGACCAGGCCCCGGCAGGTCTCCTGCTCGGGCCCGTCCCCCACGAGCAGGAGGTGCGCATCGCGCCCGCGCGTCGCCAGCTCGAAGGCCTCGATGAGCCAGGGCACGCGCTTCACGGGCCTGAAGTTGCTCACGTGGACCGCGACCGGGCATTCCCGACCCGCACAGAGGGCGTCCCGGGAGCCCGCGCCGGGGTGGAAGCGATCGGTGTCGACGAAGTTCGGGATGACCGTGATGTCGCACGGATCGCCCATCTCCGGCCAGAAGCGCTCGCGTGTCTCCCTCGCCAGCCAGTGCGAGACGGCGGTGGCGGCGTCGCTGGCCGCGATCACGAACTGCGTGAGAGGGGCATAAGACGGGTCGTTGCCGACCAGGGTGATGTCGGTGCCGTGGAGCGTCGTGACCACCCGCGGCGCCGGCCGGCCGCGGTCGGCCTCGGCCGCGGAACGCGCCAAGTAGGCCGAGACCGCGTGCGGCAGCGCGTAGTGGGCGTGGAGGATGTCGAGCCCCGAGGTGCGATGGACGTTCAGGATCGACGAGGTGATCGCGAGGTCGTGCGGTGTCGAGTGGAAGAGCGGGTAGGGAATCCCTTGGGCTCGGTGCATCTGCACCGGGTGGGCCGAGCGCGCCAGCCGCGGCGGCACCTCGTGAGAAAAGAGGTGGACCGTGTGGCCCGAGTCGGCCAGGGTGATCGCCAGCTCGCTGGCAACGACGCCGGAGCCGCCGTAGGTCGGGTGGCAGAGGATCCCGATCGACAGGGGCGCTAGGGGATCGCTGGTCCGAGCCATGGGAGTTCGCCGCGCGGGGCGAGCGGTCCAGCATAGTGACCGTGCTCCTCGCGCGAGCGAAGGGCGCGCCGCCTCAGGCCCCGTGGCCGATGAGCACGGAGTCCTCGGGCAGCTCCGGCAGCTCGAGCGCCTCCTCGAAGCGGGTCTCGATGCCGCCCGAGTCGAGGCGCGGCGGTTCGGTGCCGTTGCGCGCGCCGTGGAACGGCGGGCCGTTCCGGGTCCGCTCTCCGATAATGGCAGTGGCGCCGGTGGCGCCGGAAGGTGTGGCGGTGGGTCCGCCGGCGAAGGCGGCGGGGCGCGGCGGCTCGAGCAGCGCGGTCGCCGTCGAGGGGCGCGGCGGCGGCCGAGGCTCGGGCTCGGCGGGCGGAGGCGCGCCCTGCGCGGGACGCAGCGTCACCGTGCGCAGCTCGCCTTCGTTCGCATCGGGGTCACCGCGCGCGGGCTGGACGGAGGGCTCGAGGGACGAGCCGGGGGACGACTTCGGGGCGCCCGCCAGGGCGGCGAGCTCGGGATCGCGCGCTTCCTGCGCGATGACCTCGAGCGCGACCAGCGCGTAGTCCTGCGCGCCCGGCGATTCCGGCGCGTACTCGAAGATGGTCTTGCCGTAGCTCGGCGCCTCCGCGAGCTTGACGTTCTTGGCGATCGCGCGGCGGAAGACGCGCTCGCCGAAGTGGCCGCGGATCTCGGCCAGCACCTCGCGGGCGAGCTTCAGGCGGCTGTCGTAGAGGCAGGGCAGGATCCCCGTGACCTCCAGCCCCGGGTTCAGGCGCCGCTTGAGCACCGCCACCACGTCGAGCAGCTTGGCGATCCCCTGCAGCGCGAAGAACTCGGTCTGCAGCGCAATGATCGCCTCGCGCGCCGCCACGAGGCCGTTCACGGAGAGCAGGCCGAGGCTAGGCGGGCAGTCGAGCAGCACGTAATCGGCCGGGGCGCGGCCGTGCGCCGCGCGGTGCTCCGCCTCCCAGAGATCGAGCGCCTCGCGCAGGAGCTGCTCGCGTCCGATCGCGCTCGCCAGCTCCATCTCGGCGCCCGACAGGTCGATGTTCGCCGGCAGGAGCCGCAAGTGCTGCGTCGACGTGTCGCGCAGCGCGTCAGCGATCGAGGCGTTGCCGAGCAGCACGGAGTAGGTCGTCGCCGCGCGCGAGGCCGGCATCAGGTCGAGGTGCAGCGACAGGTTCGCCTGGGGGTCGAGGTCCGCGAGGACGACCCGCCGGCCCTCGCGCGCCAGGGCCGCGCCGAGGTTGACCGTGGTCGTGGTCTTGCCCACTCCCCCCTTTTGGTTGATGACCGCGATCCGCCGCATCGCCAGCGCGGGCGATGGTACGCCCCCCGCGGAGGTCAAGAAAGGTCGGAGCCGGGGCCGGAATAGGGCCCAGTCCGAACCGATGACGCGCCGCGCGAAGCGCGCGGCTGCGCCACAGGCCTCGCTTCGCGAGGCGTGGCGCCGGCAGTTGCGGCGTTGCAGCCGGCGGCTGGCGAATGATCCGGGCTACAGCCAGCTCGCCGGGTCGGCGCAGGCGAGCGGTCCGAGCGAGAGCAGCGGCTCGCCGTATCGCGAGCCGATCCGCTCGCCCCAGGTGCGCGCCTTGGTCTCCATGCGCCCGAGGATGTCGGCGCCGAAGAGGAAGTGCTCGCCGCGATCGGCGGGGTTGGCCGGTGCGAGCTGGCTCGCGTAGCACCGGACCAGCTCGATCTTGCGCTCCCAGACCGGGCCGATGTCGACCACGAGCGTCGGCTCGAAGGCTACGTGGCTCATGAAGCGCAGGAAGCGCCGCGGGCGGCGCGCGGGCGGGCCGCCGTCGAGCTCGGCCAGGCGCGCCAGGCCCGAGAGGTACCAGGCCTCCAGGGCGAGGCGCCCCGCGGCGGCGTGGTCGGGATGCAGGTCGTCGACGTGGTGGGCGATGACGGTGTCCGGCCTTTGCTCACGCAGGATGCGCGCCAGGCTCTCGCGCGCCTCGAGCGTCGGCTGGAGCCGGCCGTCGAGGAGATCGAGGTTCTGGCGCGAGGCGAGGCCCATGAGCTGGCTCGCGCGGCGGGTCTCCGCCTCGCGCTCGGCCGGGCTGCCGCGCGTGCCCATCTCGCCCCGGGTCAAGTCGAGGACGCCGACGCGACGGCCGGCGTCCACCAGCCGCAGGATCGTCCCGCCGACGGAGATCTCCGCGTCGTCGGGATGCGCGGCGATGACGAGGACGTCCACACCGCGGCCGGTGTCGGCCGGCCCCCCGCGGCCGGTCTCGGCCGCGGTCCCTCGGGGGAACGGTCCACCTTCGCCGCCGCTCACATCTCCCTTCTTCCTGGTCTGCTTCCCACCCCGCATCCTACGCCGACGCGCTGCCTTCCCCATCCGCCCCCAGGTGCGCAACCCCATGGCGGCGCTCGAAGGGCGGGAGCGCGTCCAGCAAGCCGTCGATCCAGCCGGTGCCGTGCTGGGCGACGAAGCCGATCGGGCCGAGCACGCGCTCCTGCGGCTGGCCGCGGGGCGCGAGCGTGTTGACGATCCGGCGCACGTGCCGCCGTCCCTTGCCCTGGCGGT